>JBKCEW010000112.1:0-26043 GCA_046304235.1 Crocinitomicaceae bacterium
AGATACTACTGTTAATAATGACTTAAACTTTTTTGTTCAACAACCTCAAAAATTAACCGACTTAAGAGATGGTCAAAAAGTGACTTTCAGAATTTACGGATGGAATGCTGAAAGTAATAATGGTTCTTTCGGTATTGAATCAATTCAATTGATTGCTGATACTTCAAAAATCAATATGTCAAGATTTACGGCTAATGGTGTTGGAAATAATTCAAAAAAAACAGAAGCTTTTGCTTTTGATTCATGGGATCTTGGTGCAGCAAACAAAGAAACTAGTGAATCTAACTTAACAGGTAGTATCAACTTAAATAAATACTACGAGTTCTCAGTTACTGCAAAGAAAAGAAAACTGGTAAACGTAGATTCTATTACTTTTTTTGTAAATAGAAATATTCAAGGAGTAAGAAATGTAGAGGTTAGATCAAGTGTAGATAACTTTAGTACTCCTATTACATTTATATCAAAAAATTCAAACGTTGCTTCTGTGACAAACAATCGTTTGTTTTTTAAAACTGATACTACCTTAGGTTTAAATGTAAGAATTAATACAAACAATAATAACTACAAAAACATTAGAGACTCTAAGACGATATCTTTTAGAATATATGGATATAATGCAGAAACTGTAGAAGGTACTTTAGAAATAGATTCAGTAAAAGCTTTTGGTATAGGTTCTACGATAGAAAACTTCCAAAATTACATGGACTATTCTGATTGTCCGCTTATGTTTACTAAAGATCAAGTTTCTTTAATGAAAAACATTTTAGCTCTTCCAATTAGCAGTAGAAACAACTTACACAATGAAGAAAACTTAATTAGTACTGGAACTAATGAAATCAAATCTGTGATATGTAAACCAGCTCCTTACTTTAATTATAATATCACACACTTGTGTAGTGGTGGTTTAGTTAGTTTTAGAGATAAATCATGGAGTTCTAAAGCTACAAGTAGAGTTTGGTATTTTGAAGATGGAGAGCCAAGTACTGATACTTCAGCAAACCCTAAAGTTATCTTCGAAAAGCCTGGTTACAAAAAAGTATCTTTACATGTAAAAAATAGTGTTGGTGAAGATTCACTGGTACTTAACGAAGCAGTTTTTGTTTCTTCAGAAGAAGCTGAAATTAATGATTTGTTTTCTCAAAGTTTCAACGATGGATCTTTATCGAATTGGTTAGTTGTAAATGAAGAAAATAATTTTGCTAACTTCCAAGTTGGTAACGGAAGATGGGGAACAAAAGGTGTTAAACTAAACAACTTTAAAGATATCTCAGAATCAACTCTTGATGATATAGATAACAGATTGTACTTTGAAAGATTAGGAGGAAGCAAAGATGCATTAATATCTCCATCTATCGATTTCACAAAAATTACAGATACAAAATTGAATTTTGATTATTCTTATGCAACAACCAGTTTCTATGACTCTTTACTAACTGAAAAATTGGTTGTGTCATATTCTACAAACTGTGGAAGATCATGGTTGCCACTTCATACTATCTGTTATTCAAAAGATGTAGCTGAAACATCATCTTATAGCACTGATTTAATTACCGCTGGTATTTATTCAGGAAAAGAATTTGTTCCTTCTTCTGATGATGTATGGAAAACAACAAATATTGATTTAACTCCAATTGTTAAGAATTCGAGTAAAAATAGAGTTCGTATTAAATTAGAGTTTTTTGCTTCTAGTTATTCTAACAACTTATACATTGACAACATCAATTTATTTGGTACTGTTAACATAGAAGAAAATCCTTTAACACAAATGAACTTTAATATCGTTCCTAACCCAACTTCAAATGATAAAGGAATTCATGTTGAATATGTAGCCAATGAAAAACCAGTAACATTTGAATTAATTGACTTACAAGGTAAAGTATTAAGTACGGAAACCAATTACAATACAAACGGTTCTATTTCTCACACATTGAAATATAACAATCAAATTGAAGCAGGTTACTATACATTACGTATTTCTCAAGGACAGTATGTTTCTAACAAGAAATTGATTGTTCAGTAGTCACTATCAAAATTAAAGGACTAAAAAAGGAGATCAAACGATCTCCTTTTTTAGTTTTAGTATTACCCTTTTATCTATGGGAAATGTCAAGTCCTTTTCATGAATATGGTTAATAGAAATCCATCTAGGAACTTCGAAATCAGTTTTTTGAACTATTCTGGTTTCATTAATTAAACTAACAAGATAATATACCGAAAACAATTGGTCTAAAGGTTGAAATGCTGATGGAACAAAATCATCGTTGAGATAATAAAGTTCACTAACATGTATTCTCAAACCCAACTCTTCTTCAAATTCTCTTTTTAAGCATTCTTGAAAACCTTCCCCCCATTCTAAACCTCCACCTGGAAATTTTGTAAAATGAATACCATTTCTAGTTTCATCTAAAACCAAAATTTCTTTATTTTGATTTATCAATATTCCATATACTCGAATATTGAATTTTTTCATTTTTCAATAATGGCTCTTATATTGGGTTTGAAATATAAATCTGACTTTAATATTTTCCCATATTCACGATAAATTGGCTTACCATTTTCATCTAGTTTACTCATATTAGACCTTTGAATTTCATCAAAAACCTCTTCAATTTTAAATTGTAAACCATGCTTTAAAATCGTACCACATAAAATATAAAGTTGATCTCCTAAAGCATCGGCTACTTCTACTAAATCTCCTTTTAAAGCAGCTTCTAGGTATTCTTCATTCTCTTCTTTCATCAAATTAAAACGAAGAGTTATTTCATCTTTTGTTAATTCTACTGTGGGTTGATAGTTATTTTTAATTCCGAACGAATCATGGAATTCTTCGACGTTTTTTATTATTTTCTCCATAATTAAACTTCTCTATTAAATAAAAAATCAGATAATTCAACTAATACTAATTTATGATCATTTGAAACTTCAATCGCTTCTAAAGCTGTCATTGCCTTTTTTTGATAGTAGGATTTTAATTCTTGTGCTTCATCAAAAATCCCTAAATCTTTAATTAATTGTTGTGCCGTTTTAACTTTAGTTTTTGAATCTTGAATCAAAAGCATTTGATTGACTTCATCGCCTTGTTGTTTTTCAATAGCTTTTAATAGTAAATATGTCTTTTTATTTGTTATAATGTCCCCTCCTACTTGTTTTCCAAACTTTTCAGGATCGCCATATAAATCTAAAATATCATCTTGTATCTGAAAAGCAATACCCAGACTTACTCCAAAATCATAAATTAATTGTTGGTCTTTCTTGGATGCGTTCGCAATTACAGCTCCCATTTGTAAAGCTCCTCCTAATAAAACAGAGGTCTTTAGACGAATCATTTCAATATATTCAGCGACAGATACATCCGATCTTAATTCAAAATCCATATCCATTTGTTGTCCCTCGCAAACCTCTACAGCTGTTTTATTGAAAATGCTTAACAAATTTGCCAAGTGTATAGATTCTTGTTTTTGAAGTTCTTGATATGCTTTTACCAAAAGAACATCCCCTGAAAGTATTGCTATATTATCATTCCATTTAGCGTGTACAGTTTCCTGATTTCTCCTCAATGGAGCTTTATCCATAATATCATCGTGAATCAATGAAAAGTTGTGGAAGAATTCAATGGATAAAGCACTTGGAAATGCCTCTTCTACTTTACCACCAAATAATTCAACAGACATTAAAGTCAACAAGGGACGAATGCGTTTTCCTCCCAAATTCATAAAATAATTCAATGGGTCGTATAAGTTTGAAGGAGTACCAGGGAATTGGTACTCCTTCAATATATTTTCAAAAGTTATAGAATAATCTTTAAGTGTTTTCATCAAGAAATTAATGTCATTAAATAAGTACCATAACCACTTTTTAATAATGGTTTAGCTATTTCAGATAATTGTTCTTTGGTTATAAAACCATTTCTAAAGGCTACCTCTTCAATGCAACCAATTTTTAAACCCTGTCTTTCCTCTATTACTTGAACAAATTGTCCTGCTTGCATCAATGATGGAAAAGTACCTGTGTCTAGCCAAGCTGTACCTCTACTTAACATAGAGACTTTTAATTTTTTTCGTTTAAGGTATTCTGCATTTACGTCAGTGATCTCATATTCTCCTCTAGCTGAAGGTTTCAAAGATTTAGCAATTTCAACAACATCGTTATCATAAAAATACAAGCCAGGTACTGCGTAATTCGATTTAGGTTTTAATGGCTTTTCTTCGATGGAGATCGCATTCATATTTTCATCAAACTCAACGACACCGTATCTTTCTGGATCGCTCACATGATAAGCATAAACTATTCCTCCGACTGGATGTAAATTATCACTCAATAACTCACTCATACCAGCGCCATAGAAAATATTATCCCCTAAAATCAGTGCTACACTATCCTTTCCAATAAAGTCTTCTCCAATAACAAAAGCTTGTGCTAAGCCATTTGGTTCTGGTTGCTCCGCATATTCAAATCGACACCCTAACTTTGAACCATCCCCTAACAAACGTTGAAAATGAGGCAAATCATGTGGTGTTGAGATAATTAAAATCTCTGAAATTCCAGCGCCTATCAATACCGACAAAGGATAATAAATCATTGGCTTATCGTAAACTGGCATCAATTGCTTACTTACTGCTAAAGTCAGTGGATGTAGACGTGTGCCAGAACCTCCTGCTAAAATAATTCCTTTCATTTTATTATTTTTCAAATTTTTATAACGTTTTCATCTCAAAAAAGTTTCATTTTTCATACATGCCAAAAATTCCAGATTCGAAAGGTGTCCAAATACATGCTTTCTGATTACAAGACTTTAACGCATCGTTTGTCCAAGTATTACAAGTATAAAACAAATGATAGGTTCCTGTCGATTCATAAAAAGCATCATTATCTCCATATACTGCATCTGTCGGGATGTATAGAGCCTTATTTTTTGTGGTTTTTTGAAATGAATTAAAAATAAAATCCCGTAAGTTTTTATATTCTTTTTTAGTTAAGAACAATTTAATACAATTAGTTGAATCTGTATTTATTGAATCTCTGTATGTTACATGTAAAGCTGTACTACTTAAACCTGTTGCTGATCGCAAAGCAGTCGCAACAGTAAGATCTGCCCAAGTGGGTGTATTTAAGTAAAATTCTTTATCCCCCCAACCAAAAGAAATCCATTTATTGTGATTTTGTTTAGTTCTTGTATTTGAAACTGGAAAATAATATTTCCAATTTACCAATTCATTTTTTACGGGCATTACAATATCCGTATGAACTCCATTTGACAAGATTAAAACGTTATATTCTTTTGGCCTATTAGATATGTTTTGACTACTACCTAATGATCCTAATAAAAATGCAAATAAAAAATAAATTCCAAAAAATAATATTATGGATATTAAACTCCAGATTATTATTTTAAATCCTCTTCTCATTTGAATTTATTGAAAAAATGTTTTTCGACATCAAATGAAGATTTTATACCAACCTGATCGTATTCATTGATAATCCATTTTTCAGCATACTCTCTTCCTTTCTGTTTTAAATCTAATAGAAACTCCCAAGAAGTATTCATTTTACTTGAATATTTCAAATGCCCAATTGCTTCGTGTGCAGAAATAGAATGCACAAATATCTCTCTTGGTTTTCGATCTTCTTCTAAGGAAATACCTCTTCTAACTAATTCATTTCGATAATGAATCAATTTCATTTCATTAATTAAACTAGAATTAAAACAAATTTCTGTTATTCGATCTTCAATATCTCTAGCACTTGTTGGTACATCTTTGATATTTATTGAATTTATTTTAACAAGTAATACGTCTCTAATATCTGTATTTTCAATCAAAGGAAACAAAGGGGGATTTCCCATATAACCACCATCCCAATAAAATTCACCATCAATTTCTACCGCTTGAAAAAGATAAGGTAAACAAGTAGAAGCTAACACTGAATCTACCGTAATATCATCATTTGCAAAAACCTTAGCTCTATTCGTTTTTACATTAGTGGCACAAATAAAAAGCTTTTTCTTATTGTATTTTCTCAATTCATCGAAATCAACCAATGAATTTAATATTTGTCTTAAGGGATTAATATTAGCTGGGTTAAGCTGATAAGGAGAAAAAAACTGAGACATGGCGTTAAACATCATATAACCAGGAGTATTATATAAATCACCATTTGAAAACATCGAGTCAACCATCGAAGGTTTAAAAAGGATATTTCCTGACAATGCAATATCTTTCCAAAGTTTGTCGAGTAATTCTTTAGCCTTTTCTTTTCCACCTATATGCAATCCATATGCAGTAACCACTGCATTGATAGCACCAGCACTCGTACCAACGATACCATCTGCAACTAGCTCTTCTATTTCTAATAGACGATCAAGTACACCCCAAGTAAAAGCACCATGTGCTCCACCGCCTTGTAACGCAAGTCCTACGTGTTTAGTTTTTAATTTCATTCTATATTTTTATTGTGCTGTCCAACCTCCATCAACAGGTAATGCTGTACCTGTCATTGTCGAAGCTTCTTGAGAAGCTAAAAACAATGCAAGTTTACCTAATGTTTCGGGAGTAACAAACTCTTTAATTGCATGCTTTTGAAGCATAATTTTAGAAACGACCTCATCCTCAGATATGCCGTGTGCTTTGGCTTGTTCGGCAATTTGTTTTTCAACTAATGGTGTTTTAACATAACCAGGACAAATCGCGTTTACGGTAATTCCATGAGGCGCTCCTTCTAATCCAAGTACTTTAGTCATTCCTACAACAGCGTGTTTTGCAGAAACATAAGCGATCTTAAACTCCGAAGCAACCAATCCATGCGCTGAGGCAATATTTATAATTCTTCCAAACTTATTTTCCTTCATGCAATTCCAAACGGATTTAGACATATGAAAAACAGCATTTAAATTCACATCTATAATAGCATTCCATCTTTCGGTCGGGAAATCTTCTATTGGAGAAACATACTGTATGCCTGCATTGTTGATTAAAACATCAATTTTACCAAAATGATTGATCGCATTTGTGACCATCTCTTCAATAGACGCTGGATTTCTTAAATCAGCACCATAAAAAGCTGTTTTAATTCCAAATTCATCACCTATTTGTTTGGCTATTTCTGGACCATTAGACTCTAATCCATTAAATGCTATTTGATAAGCAGCTTTTGCAAATTCTCTTGCAATGCCCAAACCTATACCACTTGTACTTCCTGTAATTAAAACTGTTTTCATAAAATTTCTATATAAACTCCTTGATTAGATTATAAACTTGAGGAACATTTTCTAAATTCAATGTATGACCAGCATCGGGTAAAACGACAAATTTTGACGATTCAATGTGATCTGAGACTGATTTTCCTAATTCAACTGGAAATAACATATCTTTTCCTCCATGGATTACTAAAGTCTGAGCTTTAATCTTTGTCAATTCTCTTCGATAATCTTTCATATATAAAGTTGCAGTCATAAGCTTTTCTAATGCTTTTGCTTCAACAACATCTTTACGCATTGATTTCAATAATTCAATTGGAATAATAGGATTATTAAAATAATTATCACTTAAAACATATGGTAGCATAACATCTAACAACAAACCATAACCTCCGATTTCTAAGGCCCTTTTCCAAGACAATTCAATAGCCTCGTAATAAGGTGTTTTGTGAGCAAAGCTAGACAATAAAACAAGCTTGTCAATTCTATTAGGGAACAATACAGCTATATGTTGTGCAACAATACTGCCATATGACAATCCAATAAAAGAAGCATTAGCAAACGATTGGCTGTCTAATACACCTATAACATCCTCTGCATGTTGATCAAAATCTCTCCAATCACCTTCTTTATCTGAACTACCTTGAAAGACAAAATCTACTAATACAACAGTATATTTTTCTTTTAATAATGGAGTCATAAAACCCCATGAAGCGGTTGTTTGTGATAATCCATTCAACAAAACTACCACAGGTAATCCGTGCTGATTGTTTAAAATTTCACAATAGATATTTTTGTTATCCTTTGTTTTTATATTCATTCATTTAAAACTTTTCAGTGTGCATTAAAATAGCACTTCCATCCACAACTTTTTTCCCATCTTCGTTCAATACTGATGTGTTAATTGTAGCGCGATGTTTTTCACGATCGATTTCCAATACTTCAAAGTGAGCAGTATAGTTGGTATTTACCAACATTGGTCTCAAAAATTGCAGATTTTGATTCAAATAAATTGTTCCTTCACCGGGAAACATTGTGCCAAAAACTTTTGAAAAAACGGTAGCACCCAACATACCATGTATGATTGGTCTTTTAAAAATAGTTGAAGCAGCATATACCTCATCTAAATGTACAGGATTGTTATCACCAGTAACTTTGGCAAAAGAAATTACATCTTCCTGAGTAAAAGAGAAAGTATGTTCAAATGTATCGCCGATATTAATCATAAAAAATAATTTATTTGAAAAGCCCAATTTACAAAATAATTTCAAGAACTAAAACTATCCTATCTCGAAAAAAATACATATCTTTTGCGATATCAAAAATTAATGCTTAACACTCAAAATATTAGGTTATGTTAGAAAACAATACAAAAGTAGCCTTGGTAACCGGAGGTTCTCGAGGTATAGGTGCAGCAATATCATTAGCATTAGGTAAAGAAGGCCACTATGTGGTTGTAAATTATAATCATAATGAATCTCATGCCAATAATATCGTGAAGCAAATCACTGAATCAGGAGGCTCTGCGATGACCATTCAAGGAAACATTGCAGAAAGTACAGATTGCATAAAAATGATTTCTACCATTAAAGAAAAATTAGGGAAAATAGATATTCTAATAAATAATGCAGGTATAACTAGAGATAGATCTTTTCGTAAAATGAGTTTAATAGAATGGCAAGAAGTCATAAACACGAATCTTTCTAGCGCATTCAATATGTGCTCATTAGTTATTCCTGATATGGTAGAACAAAAATATGGAAGAATAGTAAATATTAGCTCTGTTATAGGTCAAACAGGAGGTTTCGGACAAACAAATTATGCTGCTGCTAAAGCTGGTTTAATAGGTTTTAGTAAATCTTTAGCACTTGAGACAGCAAAATATGGTATTACTGTAAACAACATATGCCCTGGATTTATTGGTACAGAGATGGTTGGAGCCATGCCTGAAGAAGTATTAAAAGGTATTGTTGCCAAAATACCCGTTGGAAAATTAGGTGATCCTAATGATATTGCAGAAGGTGTAGTTTACCTTGTAAATGCACCTTACATGACAGGTCAATGTTTAAATATTAATGGTGGTCTATATATGTAGTTAATAACTATTTGAGCTCGGTTGAAAACTATTTTAATAAAATAAAAAAAATTTTGGTAAATAAAAATAATTAAACGAAATTTGCATCGTAACCTTAAAAGTTAAATATCATTTATTATGAACAATACAAAAGAATTATTTGAAACAGTGATTGAAAATCAACAAAAAGCAATGAACTCATTTGTTGAAACAGCAAATAAGTTTCAAGAGGCTATGAAATCTGAAAATCCTATGGAGAAATCAACTGAGGTGTACAAAAACTGGTGGGAAAATCAAATGGCAATGTTCAACAACAACACAACTGAACATAAGACAGAAAATAAAGTAAACGAAACTTTTGAAAAATCTGAAGAATTTTTCAAAAATATGTATACTGCACAATTAGATGCTTTCAAAAAAGCTGCTGATTTCAACCTAGGAATGTACAACACATTAAATAGTTTTGGTAAAACTACTACAGAAGCTAATCAAAACTTTTTAGACTTAAATTCTACTTGGAATACATTATTCGAATCTTGGAATAAAACTATAAACTCTACAATGCATTCATTAAATGCAATGATGCCTGGTTCAACGCACAAAGAATTATTTCAAAATGCAATGAATACAAATGCATTGTACTTCAAACTACAAGAGTTTTACAAGCCTTTTTTCCAAGCTTTCCAAACAAAAGATTTTTCTTTTGAAGGAATGAAAAACTTGTTTGATCCTGCAAATTACAAAAAAGTAACTGAAGAGTTATTTACATCATTTTTCCCTACTACGAACTTAAATACAATGTTAGAGAGTAATATGAAAATGGTGAAAGACTTCTTCGCTAACAACACAACTGTAAACAAAGATTTTCAAGAATACTGGAAACTTTTTACTGATAAATTTCCTCATTTGATTTCTGGTGATTTCGCTAAATTCACTGATACTTTCAAAGGATTTAATACTTCATTGACTGAAACTTTTTCTCCAATGATGAAATTGGTTGCTCCTTCTAAAGAAAAAGAAAATGTTGAATTAGCTATGGTTAATTTTGATAAAGCTACTGCTTACCAATTAAAATTAAACGAATTACAAAATCATTTGTATAAAACTGGACAACATGTTTCAACAGATATGTTTACTTACTTGACTGAGAAAATGAAAGAAACTACAATGACTACTTCTTTCCAACCTTTCTTCAACGAGTGGGTTAATATTAACGAGAAACATTACACTACTTTGTTTTCAACAGAAGAGTTTTCTAAATTAAAAGCTGATTTAACAACATTGTCTTTTGAAATTAAGAAAAACTTAGAGAAACAATTTGAAAACCGTATTGAGTCTTTACCTCTAGTTGTTAAATCTGAAATGGATGAGTTATACAAAACGATTCATGATTTAAAGAAAACTGTTAAAACTTTAGAAAACAAACTTTCTACTGAAACAACAACAACAAGAACTACAACGAAGAAAGCTGCTACAGTTTAATTCATTTTATAATTTTGAAAAGGGAAATGTTAGCATTTCCCTTTTTTTTTAAATAATTCAAACATGAAAGATTTTCATTTATCGATGTTAAAAGATTTTTCTGATAATACTTCTAAATTCCTTAAAGGAATGGAATTACTTCAAGATATTCAAGAAGTAGATATTGCTTCCACTCCAAAAACAGAAGTATATAAAGAAGATAAATTAAAACTTTACCGTTACAATAGAGATACCAAAGCAACCTATAAAACTCCTGTTTTAATTGTTTATGCTTTGGTAAACACGTATCAAATGTTAGATTTACAACCAGATAGAAGTTATATTAAAAACTTATTAGAAGCTGGCTTAGACGTCTATTTAATTGACTGGGGTTATCCTACAAAAATGGATAAATACCTTTCAATGGATGATTACATAAACGGTTACATCAATAACTGCGTTGACTTTGTTCGAAAAGAAAATAAAGTTGATAAAATCAATATTTTAAGTATTTGTCAAGGAGGTACATTCAGTGTTATTTATTCTTCATTATTTCCTGAAAAAATAAAAAATTTAGTGACACATGTTACTCCAATTGATTTCTCAGTGAATGATGGTTTATTATTCAGATGGAGTAAGGATATGGACTTCGAAAAATTAGTGGAAGGTTTTGATGGTTTAGTACCAGGTTCTTTCTTAAATGATGGATTCGAAATGCTTAAACCTATGATGAAAATCCAAAAATCTACAGGATTAATCAATTCAATGGAGGAAAAAACAAAATTGTTAAACTTCCTTCGTATGGAGAAATGGATTAATGCAAGTCCTGATCAAGCTGGAGCTTGTTTCCTTCAGTTTATGCAAGATTTATACCAAGGCAATAAATTAATTAAAGGTGAATTAGAAGTGGGTGGTAAAAAGGTAGATCTTAAAAACCTTACAATGCCTTTACTTAATATCTATGCAACTTATGATCATTTAGTTCCGCCAACAGCAACGATTCCACTAAATGATTATGTGGGAACAAAAGACAAAACCATCTACAAATTTGAAGGTGGTCACATAGGTGTATTCGTCGGTGGAAAATCTCAAAAAGAACTTTCTCCTGCGGTAACCAAATGGCTGAAAGAAAGAGATTAACTCGATAAATTTAGAATATAAACCTTAATAATTTATACAAAAAAAACAGCGAGACTTTATCCTCGCTGTTTTTTTGCTTTTAAGTATTTAGTATTTATTTGTTGGTTTTACTCAACCGTAACTGATTTCGCTAAATTTCTAGGTTGGTCAACATTACAACCTCGCATTAATGCAATATGATAGGATAAAATCTGTAACGGTATCGTAGCTATTAATGGTACTAAGTGCTCATCCGTAGCAGGAATTTCAATCACATGATCTGCCATTGCTTTTACTTGAGTATCACCCTCAGTAACGATAGCAATAATTTTCCCTTTACGAGCCTTCACTTCCTGTATGTTACTAACCACTTTTTCATAAGAAGTTCCCTTAGTCGCTATCACGAATACAGGCATATCTTCATCAATTAATGCAATCGGTCCATGCTTCATTTCAGCAGCTGGATACCCTTCCGCGTGAATGTATGAAATTTCTTTTAATTTAAGCGCACCTTCTAAAGCCACTGGGAATGAACTTCCTCTACCTAGATATAATGCATTTGCTGAATCTTTGTAATGAGCAGCAATTTCTTTTATTAACTCGTTTTTATCTAATACACGCTTTACTTTTTCAGGTATAGCTTCTAATTCAGTTAATAATGATCTGAATCTAGAGTTGCTTAAAGTTTCTTTTTTATAAGCTAATCTTAACGCCAATAAAGTTAGCACGGTTACTTGTGCCGTAAATGCTTTCGTAGAGGCAACACCAATCTCTGGTCCTGCATGTGTATATGAACCAGCATCTGTAATTCGTGAAATTGAAGAACCAACCACATTACAAATTCCAAAAATAGAAGCTCCTCTTGCTTTTGCTAATTCCAACGCCGCTAACGTATCAGCAGTTTCACCCGATTGCGAAACAGCAATTACCACATCTTTTTCAGATATTATTGGATTTCTATATCTAAATTCACTCGCGTATTCAACTTCAACATTTATTCGTGCTAAATCTTCAATTAAATACTCAGCCACTTGACACGCATGCCAAGATGTACCACAAGCAACAAATACAATTCTTTTAGCATTCAAAAGTCTTTTTTCATAATCTTTCAAACCACCTAATTGCACGAATCCTTCTGCAGCATTTAATCTTCCTCTGAAACAATCATGAATAGAACGAGGTTGTTCAAAAATTTCTTTCATCATGAAATGTTCGTAACCACCTTTTTCCAATGCTTCCAAATGCAATTCCAATTCTTGTATGTAAGGAGTTTTCTCTTGGTTTGCAATGTTTGTAATTCGTAAACCTTCGTTAATATCCACTACTGCAATCTCTTCATCATTCAAGTATACCACTTGATTTGTATATTCTACAATCGGAGTTGCATCTGAGGCTAAGTAAAACTCGCTGTTATCTTCACCAATTCCTACAACAAGCGGACTTGATTTTCGAGCAGCAATTAATTGATTCGGGTGATCTTTAGAAATTACAACTAAAGCATAAGCCCCAATCACGCTTTGTAAAGCAGATCTCACAGCTTCAATTAATTCAACTTTTTCAGTCTTTTGAATATCATCAATTAAATGCACTAAAGCTTCAGTATCAGTCTGACTTTTAAATACATATCCTCTAGAAATTAGTTCTTCTCTAATGGTATCATAATTTTCTATAATTCCATTATGAATTACAGCAATTCGTTTGTCCATTGAGTAATGAGGGTGAGCATTTACATCATTTGGCTCTCCATGAGTAGCCCAACGTGTATGACCTATTCCAACATTACCATTAATATTTTTACCGTTTGTAAACTCAACTAAGTTTGCAACTTTCCCTTGCTTTTTATAAAGATTTAATTCTCCACTATCTAACAAAGCTATACCTGCGCTATCATACCCTCTATATTCTAGTCTTGATAACCCTTTAATTAGAATTGGAAACGCATCTTTTTTTCCAATGTATGCAACAATACCACACATAATTATTACTGTTTAAAACTTGAAACTTTCAAATATAATTTTGGAACGGTTGTTCCTTCATTTAAAAACTTAATTCGAGTAGCGGTTGTACTAAATTCTCTAGGAGAAATATAAAAACCTAGATTCAATCGCTTACCCGTAATGATACTTTGTAAATGCTCTTTCATATCTACTACAAAAACATGATTTACTGTATCTATACTACCATATCCTACAACCCTTAATCTGTTGTCAGTCAATGAATTTGGAATAGATACCGAGACTTGTATTCCTGGATTGTAAATTACACTTAAACTGTTATCGTAGGGTAATATTAGCGTTCCACTATGTATGACTGAATTAGGAGAAATATCAGAAAGTGAAGGGATAGATAAATAAGATCGTAGCTTATTAGATTGAGCAAAATAATTTCCATCTTTAATCAAAAGCCCTTTACCAGACTCAGATTGATTATTATCGTAATTAATTAAATTTACTCTATTGGCATTTTGATTCAATTCAAAGGAATATTTTTTGTTTATTCCATTCTGTGAATAATAAATTATCAATCTCGGTGATGAGCTAATATAATATATCGCTCCTTCATTTTCAATAACACTTTCGTTTTTTGCAATCACCTTAAGTCCCTTGAACCAATTATTAAAATTTTCAATGGAAGCGTAAGTGATTGGTGATTCTATCGATTTCTGAATTAATTCTTGACCAAATTCTTTCTTTAATTTTAATGTTATTTGATCATAAATTGTATCATTCGAGTTAGTAACAAAATAAGCACCAATAGGTCTTGGAGTTATCAGTTTGTTTTCATCATATAACAAATTAATTGCATCATCAGAAATAACAGAATTTGCATAATATGTTTGTGACTTAAGATCTTCGGTAAGCCTAAAAACTGAAAACCTCAATGGTTTATTCACTCCGTAAGTATCAGAATATTTGATAGAAAGAACCACGGAATCTACATTGATCGTATTTAAATCACCAAAATTTGGAGATGTAGTTACCAACCTCATCTGAGAACAGAAGGATGCAACTGTTTTACCAAAAACAGGATCATTGTTTGCACCTAATAATAGATATGCAGGATTATTTGTAGCTGCAGTGTCAAAGGCAACTGTACTCGTTTTAATATCAAAAGTATCTACTGCACCTACTTTGAATTGTTCATCAGGTGTAAGTATATCTATACCATTGTTGTTTACTTCTTTTTTACAAGAAATAACAACTAATAAGAAACATATATAAACGATCTTTTTCAATTATTCAGCAGCTACAACTTCTTCGATTAGTTTATCAAAAAACTCTGAAAAAATACGCGATTGATTTTCTTCAGGAACATAAGCCATTTTTAAACAGCTTGCCGTATCAAAAACTTCTTGTGTAACAGGGTCAAGATTTTCAGATCCTACTGTAACGCCATCAGCGTATTTAATTACTGTATTTAAAACATTCAAATAAGATGCATCTTTCACTCCATCTGTAATTTCTGCATCAAAACCATCAAAACTCAACTTTTCATTAAATCTTTTATCCCAATCTTTTTCAAAAGTAGTATCGTACAAACTAACAACAACTTTCGTATCAGAGAAATGAGGATCTTTATTATACATTTTTTTGATATATAAAGGCATCAAAGAAGCCATCCAACCATGACAATGGATAACATCTGGTTTCCAGCCTAATTTTTTAACCGTTTCTAAAACACCTCTACAGAAAAACATCGAACGTTCATCGTTGTCAATGTACATTTCGCCATTTTCATCTTCGATTGTATTTTTTCTTTTAAAAAACTCTTCATTATCAATGAAATAAACTTGCATTCTAGCCGCAGGAATTGAAGCAACTTTGATAATGAGAGGGTGATCTTTATCATCAATAACTAAGTTCAAACCAGACAAACGAATCACTTCGTGTAATTGATGGCGTCTTTCATTAATAGCGCCGAATTTAGGCATAAAAACACGAATCTCTTTTCCAGCATCTTGGATTACTTGAGGTAATCTTCTAGCTGTATTAGACATCTCGGTTTTAGGTAAAAAAGGAGTTATTTCTTGTGAAACAAAAAGAATTCTTTTTTTCTCCATGAGGTAAGGTTAAAATATAAAGTATGCAAAATTACAAAAAATTAGCTAAACATAAAGAAAATAAATAGTTTTGCACGCATTTAAGAATACTAAAATGATTATAATCCGAACATTAGATGAACTAAGCGAACTAATAAAATCTTCAGAGTATGCAAGCTCCGCGATTGGTTTTGTTCCGACAATGGGCGCTCTGCACGAGGGCCATGGATCATTAATCACCTCAGCAAAAAAAGATAATCATCTGGTTATCTGTTCTATATTTGTTAATCCAACCCAATTTAATAAAGCTGAAGATTTAGAAAAATATCCTAGAAAAGAAAAAGAAGATATTTCGATATTAGAAGAACTTGGTTGCGATTTTCTTTTTATCCCTACTACTGAAGAAATTTACAAAAATTACAAATATGTAGGTATTGATTTGAAAGAATTAGAAACAGTAATGGAGGGTAAATTTCGACCTGGTCATTTTCAAGGAGTATGCGAGATTGTTTATCGACTTTTTGATTTAGTAAAACCAACACGTGCTTATTTTGGATTAAAGGACTTTCAACAAGTTGCAGTTATAAAATACATGACTTCTTTCTTCAACTTACCTGTCGAAATAATTGCTTGTCCAACGATACGAGAGCAAAATGGTCTGGCATTGAGTAGCAGAAACCTACGATTATCAGATACGGAAAAGCAAGATGCTCTAATCATTTTCAATACCCTTGATTTCATCAAAAAAAACCTGAATCAATTTGAGACAATCTCCAAATTAAAAACCAAAGCATTACAGATTTTTAATCAAGGAAAATTAACATTAGAATACCTAGAAATTGTAGATCAGAGCACCCTAACCGTACAAAATGACCATAATAAAACGAATTTAGTTGCGTGTATAGCTGCTTATTGTAATCATATTCGACTAATAGACAATATCATTATAAGTTAGATAGAACTTTTTATCATTCTGATGCCCTATGACTAATAATTAATGTAACTTTGCTCCTCGAAAATCGAAATTATGCTAATCGAAGTCGTAAAATCCAAAATTCATAGAGTACGCGTTACGCAGGCGGACCTCAATTATATTGGTAGTATTACTATTGACGAGGCTTTAATGGAAGCTTCAAATATTATTGAAGGTGAAAAAGTTCAGATTGTGAACATCAATAATGGCGAACGTTTTGAAACGTATGTGATTAAGGGTGATGCCCACTCTGGTACTATTTGTTTAAATGGTCCAGCAGCTAGAAGAGTTGCTGTTGGTGATCCAATTATCATTATTGGTTATGGATATATGGAATTTGAAGAGGCTAAATCTTTCAAACCATCGTTGGTTTTTCCAAATGAAGAAACAAATCTAATTTGATTTGTAATGAAAACTACTCTTGTTAAAGTCCTGAAAATTACACTACCATTATTATTAGGAGTATATTTAATTTGGTACTTTTTCAACAATATGGATTCAAAAGCCAAAGATTATTTTTTCTTTGCTTTAAAAAATGCCGATTATACTTGGATTATACTTTCTGTCATTTTAAGTTTTTTCGCTTTTCTTTCTCGCGCCTATCGTTGGAAATATATGCTTGAACCTTTGGGTTACAAAACAAATCTTTGGAATCGATATCATTCGCTCATGATAGGTTACATCATCAATCTTACCATACCTAGAGCAGGTGAAGCATCACGTTCTGCTATGCTTTTTCGTTCAGAAGGTGTTCCTTTCTCAAAATCATTTGGTACTATTATAGCTGAAAGAGCCGTGGATTTTGTAATGTTACTAATACTTGCGTCAATAACCGCATTCATAGGTTTTCAAGACTTCAAAGCTATTTTTAACGAAATACAAAATACATTCACCCCTACTTCTACTAAGAAAGATGGCTTACCAATCAAATTAATCATTGAAATTGTATTAGCCATCGGTTTAATAATTGCTATTTTATACTTAAGAAAAAAACCTGAACTTCGTAAAAAAATTGTTGATTTTGTAAAAGATATTTTTGCAGGATTAACATCCATTCTTAAATCGAAAAATCCATCAGGATACATTTTACATACCCTTTTCATTTGGGTTTCATACATTACTTACTTTGGAGTTTGCTTCTATTCATTGGAAGAAACAAAAGATTTTCCAATTAGCGGAATTTTACTTGGATTTATTGCAGGTTCATTAGGGATTATGTTTACCAATGGTGGTATCGGAACCTTTCCTTTGTTAGTTGGATTAGTGGTTAATTTCGTAATGAAAGACAAAACTCCGAATGCATTAGCTATAGGAAATGCCATTGGAATGATTATCTGGGCATCACAAACAATTTTATTAATTATTTTAGGATTAATTTCTTTTATTTTACTTCCTAAAAATCACTCGAAAGAAGATGTCGAGAATTGATTATATACATTCTAAAATAGTTTCTGTAGAACAAGCGGCGCGTTTGGTAGCTTCGTGGAAATTGAGAAACGAACAAGTTGTATTTACCAATGGATGTTTTGATATCATTCACAAAGGTCATGTAACCTACTTAGCGAAAGCTGCTGATTTGGGAAATCGCTTAATTGTCGCTTTAAATACAGACGCATCTGTCAAAGCACAAAACAAAAGTCCTGAAAGACCGATTAATGACGAATTAGCTCGATTACAGGTGCTCGCAAGTTTGGGGTTTGTGGATATAGTTGTTCTTTTTGACGAAAATACACCGGAAGATATTATCAAACAAATCAAACCAACCATTCTCGTTAAAGGCGCTGACTATGATGAACATGAAACAGATCCCACTTCTAAAAAATACATTGTAGGGAGTGATTTTGTGAAATCAATTGGCGGAACGGTGAAAACAATTGACTTGGAAGCGGGTTACTCTACTACTAACATTATCTCAAAAATCAAGGTTTAATCCTTAAAATTTATATTATATTTGTAACGTTATAAAAATTATAGATTATGTCAGATGATACTTTTTTCGATAAATCAACAGCAGCTGTAGGTTTTCTTTATACGATTATTGTTGTTGGTGTTATCGCTTCAATCCTTATTTGGGGATAATTTGAACTAGAATGATGTTTTTTAACAACATTTTCGCATGGTTGATTAAAAAACGAATTCGACAAATTGAATTTTTCAAAAATAATCCCACAGCAGTACAACAAAACTTACTGAAACACATGCTTGTAAAATGCTCTTCAACGAAATTTGGAGGGCTTTTTTCATTTAAGAATATTCAAGATTATTCTACTTTTTCCAAAAAAGTTCCGCTCCAAGATTACACTACGATTTATCCTTTTATCGAAGAAATGTTACAAGGAAAAAAGAATATTTTATGGCCTGGAATTAATTCTTGGTTTTCAAAATCTTCAGGAACAACTTCACATCGTAGTAAAATTCTTCCAGTAACGAAAGAGCATTTATTTGATTGTCATTATAAAGGAGGAAAAGATTTACTTTCCTTGTACTACCACAATTACCCTAATCGTAAATTATACAATGGAAAACACCTCATCATTGGTGGTAGTTCAGAGATAAATTCACTTGGGAAAAATTCTTACATCGGGGATCTTTCGGCAATTATCATCAAAAACTTACCTTTTTGGGCTGAAATTCGCAGAACTCCATCACGCGAAACAAGTTTGCTTTCCAACTGGGAAGAGAAACTAGATAAAATGGTAAAAGAAACGATTCATGAAGATGTATTTATTTTAGCGGGTGTTCCGAGTTGGACCTTGGTATTATTGAAACGTATTTTAGAATATACAGGTAAAAAATACATCAAAGAAGTTTGGCCCAATCTAGAATTATACATGCATGGAGGAGTAAATTTTTCACCTTATAAAATTGAATTTGAATCTATTATAGGAAAAAAAATAAATTATGTAGAAACCTACAATTCAAGTGAGGGATTTTATGGAATACAAGATCAACCCAATTCTGAAGAACTGTTGTTGATGTTAGATTACGGTATTTTTTATGAATTTATTCCTTTGGATTGCTTTGATGGTGTAGATAGTAAAACTGTAGTTTCCCTTAAAGATGTTGAACTTCATAAAAATTACGCTTTAGTTATAAGCACAAATGCAGGCTTATGGAGATACATTATTGGAGATACTATTTCTTTTACATCTAAAAATCCTTATCGCTTTAAAATCACAGGAAGAACCACCCAATGTTTAAACGTATTTGGTGAAGAGGTAATCGTAGAAAACGCTGATAGAGCTATTGCTGAAACGTGCACTGAAACAAATGCATTTCTGAAAGATTATGCAGTATTTCCTATTTTTCTAGAAAATAATCAAAAAGGTGGACATGAATGGTTTATCGAGTTCTCGAAAGAACCAAATTCGAAAGAAAATTTTACCATTCTATTGGATCAAAAGTTACAGGAAATCAACTCTGATTACGCTGCAAAACGACAAGGTGATTTTATTTTAACACTTCCGAAAATAAATTATTTACCCGAAAATACATTTGAAAACTGGTTACTTAGTAAAAATAAATTGGGAGGTCAACATAAAATTCCAAGGCTTAATAACTCTCGAGAAATCGCAGAACAATTACTTAAACTTCTTTAGTATGATTAAACATGTAATCATCTTGTTATTTATATTGCCAAGTACTTTTGTAATTGGACAAGATACTTTAAATCTAACTTTAGTATGGGAAAAACCATTTAAAGGTGATTTGGTTGGTAGTATTGACGAACAACAAAACGCATTTATATTTGACGGCAGTGAATTATTCAAACTAAATGATAAAAGCGAAATGCTTTTTCACCAAAGTATAAAATCTCTTGGTATGATTAAAGAAATAGACGCTAGAAATCCATTTAAAATTTTACTTTTTTCTGAAAATCAACAAAGTATCAATTACATAGATAATAGTTTGTCCTTACAAAACGAAACGATTGATTTGTCTCATTTCGATTTAAACAATGTCATAAGTACTTCTGGATCAGACCAAATGGACAAATGTTGGGTGTACAACCAAGACAATAGTATTTTGAAATTAATTGGTAAAAACGAACAACAGTTTCAGTCGATAAGTAATCTAAAAAAACTAGTGAATTTGAATTCCATTGACAAAATTAAAGAGGTTAATAGCCTTTTGTTTTTGTTAGATTTCTCTGGTAAAATCGTACTATTAGATATGTATGGAAATCTAAAATCGCGCTTTGATTTTAGTCCGTATACATCCGCTTTTATGGATCAATCGATGATTTATTTACAGCAAGACCAAACGATTTTAGTATTTAATTATATCAAAAATTTAGTGGTAGGATACATCAAAACACCGAGTAATTCAACACTTATCGGGAAAAAGGGAGACTTTTTCTTTTTTACCCTAGGAAACAAATTAGGAAAATTTACAATCAGCAACTGATTTTTTCATTTGTAGAATGTATATTTGTATAGAAACGAATTAATTCAACAAAACGATGCATATAGCAGTAGCAGGTAATATCGGAGCAGGAAAAACTACACTAACTCAAATGTTAGCAAAACATTACGGATGGGATACACATTTTGAAGATATTGAACAAAATCCTTATTTGAATGATTTCTACGAGGATATGCAACGTTGGTCATTCAATTTACAGATTTATTATTTGAATAGTCGTTTCACACAAATTCAAGAGATTAAAGAAGCGAGTAATACAGTGATACAAGACCGTACAATCTACGAAGATGCATTTATTTTTGCTCCTAACTTACATTCAATGGGCTTGATGACAACGCGTGATTTTGAAAATTACTTCTCCTTATTCAACTTAATCGAATCATTTGTTTCTGCACCAGATTTATTAATTTACTTACGTGCAAGTGTCCCTACGCTTGTGAATCACATTCAATTACGTGGTAGAGAATACGAAGAAAGCATTCGTTTGGATTATTTAAAACGCTTAAATGACCGCTACGAAGCATGGATTTCAACGTATGATAAAGGTAAATTATTGGTCATCGATATTGACAATAATCGTTTCCCTGAAAACCAAGAGGATTTCGGGAAGATTATACAGTCAATTGACGCTGAAATCAACGGACTATTTTAGTATTAATCTTAAATTGCTTTTTCTTCGTTCAACTTCAAAATAAACATCCTCATATACTAAAGTATACTGTGGTATTTATTTTTTGTTTACCTCGAAAAATCTAATTTAAAATTAATACTAGATTGATTTTTTATTTCCCCTACTTAAGGAGGGATAAAGGGAGGTGAATTTGTATACTTATATAACTAACATAAGTTTAGTCACCCTCCTCAGTCCTCCCTCAAGGGAGGAAGATTTAACTCCTCTTTCTTATTCGCCAACTGATTTAACAAACGGATTTTATTTTTATTTGCTTCTTTCTGACTTTGCTTTTTATTCTTTTTTTGAGCCATTAATTTTGAATGAAGCTTTTTGTTTTCAGTATTCTTTTGCTTCGCCATGAGTGAAGGTTAAACTATTTTTACTCCGCAAAATGATTCCAACCTTGTGCTTTTAAGGCAATATGAGAACCGTTCTTATCAACTAAATTTACACCACTTGCTTTGTCTGTAATATGACCTATCACCGTAAAGTTCGGATTAGATGCTACTTTATCGTAATCTTCTTGTTTGATGGTGAATAGTAATTCATAATCTTCTCCTCCGTTCAGAGCAGTTGTTACAGGATCCACATTGAACTCAATAGCTGCGATAGACGTTTTAGCATCTAAAGGAATACGTTCGTCGTAAATGGTACAACCGACCTCACTCGCTTTACAAATATGCATTATCTCCGAAGCCAAACCATCCGAAATATCAATCATCGAAGTAGGGTGAACTTCTAGCTCTTTTAAAATTTGGATTACGTCTTTTCTTGCTTCTGGCTTTAACTGTCTTTCTAATAAATAATCGTGACCATCTAAATCTGGCTGAATTTCAGGATTTGCTTTGAATACAGCACGTTCACGTTCTAATACTTGTAGCCCCATATAGGCTCCTCCTAAATCGCCGGAAACCACCAATAAATCATACTCTTTCGCTCCACTTCTATAAACAACTTCGTCTTTTTTAGCAGTACCTACAGCTGTAATTGATATCACTAACCCTGATAACGAAGAAGTTGTGTCCCCACCAACTAAATCTATTTGGTAAATATCACATGCTTTTTTGATTCCTTTGTATAATTCTTCTACTGCTTCAAGCGGAAATCTGCTTGAAATAGCTACCGAAACCGTGATTTGTTTCGGTGTTCCGTTCATCGCATAAATATCAGACAAATTCACTACTACAGATTTGTACCCCAAATGCATCAAGGGTGAGTACATCAGATTGAAATGAATCCCTTCTACCAGCATATCTGTCGATACCAACATCACATCTTCCTCGGAAGTAGCTATTACAGCAGCATCGTCCCCTACTCCTTTAATTGTTGTTGGTGAATAACTTACAAAATCTTTCGTAAGTGTATCAATCAACCCAAATTCTCCTAAATCACTGATTTCTGTTCTCTTTTCTGACATAGCCTAATATTTATAGAGTAAAAATACAAAATCAAAAGGAAAAGTGTAATTTTAATGTTGTCTTCAAAATTCTAATTTATTGTAGACATCAAAAATTATTTCACAAAAAATGGAATTACAAGAAATAAACGAATTTAAATCTTCCCCAAAAATCAGGGAAAAACTACTCACCATAGGATTCGCGAAAGAATTTGCTGAAAACGAAGTTATCCTTAACGAAAACGCGTACATCAAAGCGATTCCTATCGTGACGAAAGGAAGTATTCGGGTGATGCGTACAGACGAAGATGGGCGTGAATTGTTGTTGTATTACATCCGTGCTGGTGAAACGTGTATCATGTCTTTTTTAGGGGGGATCCATCAAGATACTAGTAAGGTGAAAGCCATCGCAGAAGAGGAAACCGAAATCTTATTTATACCGATTGATAAAGTTTCTCTTTTAATTAAAGAATTTCCGGAATGGTTGGATTATATTTTCCGCTTATACCATAAACGCTTTGAGGAATTATTAGAAGTAGTGAATAATGTAGCTTTCAAAAAAATGGATGAGCGTTTGTTGGATTTTCTTCATAAAAAATGCGAAGTGGCTAATACAAAAACTCTTCAAATAACGCACGAACAACTTGCAAACGAATTAGGTACGGCTAGAGTGGTGATTTCTCGATTATTAAAGGTGTTGGAAGAAGATGGAGTTTTGGAGTTGGGGAGGAATAAGATTAAAATGATAAAATAATTTCTACCTTTTTTCATTGCCAAAAAAGGTAGAGCCAAAAAGTTTAGCGCTTTATTTTTATCACATCGTTTCACTTCTGAAATTAAGACCACTTCGGTAATCAATGGCGTGCTTCCTCGTGGCACCCGTATTTCAGTGTGTTTTACTCAATATAAAACTAAGGCGACATGTTAAATCTCGGAGTCGCTCACGATCTGAGATTTTAGAAAAATTTCGAGTTCTTTGGCGATTTGTTGGTGTTCGGAAACATTAGGATGCTGAAGGCGACCTTGATGATAGCGTTTTTTGAAAAAATAAGAGTGAACTGTATTTCCATAGTTTTTTTGTAAGGTTTTCATTGAAATCGAAATACATTCATTAAGATGTTTTTTGAGTTTAGGTGTTGCCATAGGACTGTCTAAACATACAATTTGCGCTTTTGGATTGTGTTTTTTGATACGTTTTACAAACCCAATATAATCAAAACAATACGTTTCTTGTTTTTGTAAACCATCGTTTTGTCCTAGGCAAATAAACACAATATCTGGTTGGTGTTTGTACCAAGGATATTTCACTTCTTGTCCGCCTAAATCAGCAAAATCATAGACTTCGGGAATTGTTTCATCATTACCACAACAACTGCGAGTTAGCCCAAATCCAGAAACAGAACTTAACATCCAATCTGCTTGAAAAACTCGAGCTAGGGTTGGACCATAACTTTGGTATGCGTCATGTTGTTCGTACCAATCTCCACGGATGTCATTTGGATTTTTACAATCGGCACCATTTCCACAAGTCATAGAATCACCGATAAACTCAAATAATTTCTTTTTGGAATTCTTTGGTTTTAAAAGTCTTTCACAATAGATTTTCCCAAACGAAATACTACCTATACCCGCTTCGGTACACTTTGTAATAATTACATGGTGAATTCCTTGTTTGCCCTTTTTTAAAATTGGAATTCGATTTTCTTCTTCTTCCAATTTAAAACGCTTAATCGGTTGATCATCAATTACTACTTCTATAAAATTGTGAGAATTAAATGCTGGATCATCCGTTATATCAATACTACAGGTATTTCCTTCAAACCAAAATTCCATATAAGCCCCAGGTGCCCAGACGTTTGGTTGTTCATTGAAATCAAATCGACCTATAAACCGAACATTTTCTTGTGTAGGCGTAAATCCCTTATTTTCTTTTTTATAGGAACAACTTAGCATACAAAAGATAAAAGTCAAAATAGAAAAGACAAAAAACCTAATATTTGAAACTAAACATAAAAAAGTAGGACATAACATAAGAACTATAAAAAAAGTAGTTTAGACAAAAGAATAAAAAACATATTATTATACCAAATCTATTAATTGCTAAATCGGGTATTGTTTTAAAAGTACGTTTAAAAAAAGTTTCTTTTAATTAAAATAATGTTGTTTGGATTTAGATTTGGAAAGGCGCAAAAAGTTTACTAAACTTAAATAAAAATCTGAAGCAGGACAAAAATATACAAATAAAAAGATTGTTATCTAACCTGCTTTAAGTTAATTAAATGGTTTTAATACAAGATAAAAAATATTGAAATGTATCCTTACTTAGATAAACAAACATTTGATTTCGATAATAAATACACACTTGAAAATGATATAGTTAGACTCACACCTCTTTCAAAAGAAGATTATGTGAATTTAATAGATTTTGCAAAAAATGAACCTGAATTATGGTCATACTCTTTAATTGAAGCTAGTTCACCTGAAAAGTTAAAAATCTATATAGACAAAGCGCTCAAAGCTAGAGAAAATAAAAATTCGTACACATTTGTTATTTTTAATAAACTTAAAAATAAATATGTAGGAAGCACGAGATACTATGATATTCAATTAAAAAACGCTTCGCTGAGTATAGGCTATACGTGGTACGGAAAGGAATTTCAAGGCACAGGAATTAATCAAAACTGTAAATAT
>JBKCEW010000113.1:0-5969 GCA_046304235.1 Crocinitomicaceae bacterium
CTTAAATCCACCGCTATTTGCTCTGAAACTTGGAGCATACATACATTCTACTTCAGCAGCTCCAACGCTAATTATTCCTTTTCCGGAAGCAATTACTTCGTATTCAAATTGATGTGTTCCTTTCGGAAGGTAATCGATGAAAATTTCAGTTGATGCATCTTTATTTACTTGGTAATAACCTACTGAATTATAACGATAAGCAGACAATGCTTCTCTTGCTTCAAAACCAGCACCTTTTCCATCCTTCAAGTGAACAAATTCCATCGATTGATTGCTCACGATTTTTAGTTTCACTTTTACAATTGTTCCAATTGGTAATATGCTATTAGGTAAAATTTCTTTCTCGACTCCTTCGTTGGATAAATAAAAATGACGCTCTAAACGAATGTCGCCTGTAGATTTTTCAGCTTTATCAATTAAATCAGTGTATTGAAGGTAAATCGAACCAAAAACAGGAGATTCCGTTTGTGTTTCAACAGTAATTGTGCCTTTACTATTTGTTGCTTCTTTACCTGTAAATTTAAAGTTGGAAGCACTTTCTTTTTTCAATATCCCTAAATTCGTTCCATCTGCAAATTTCACTTTTACAACCTGTTGCAATTGATTTGATTTGATCCCTGAATTGATAAATAAAGACATACAAGCCAATGTTGTAGCACGAGTTGATTCCCAAGAGTTGGTTCGTTTATGTTGCATTAACCACAATTGCATTTGACGTACTTCTTTTTGTAATTCAGGAAATTTTCCGAAGAATTGAATAAGATAAGCTTGTGTTTCAACCGGTGCTTCATTCCAATTGTACCCTGCTTTGTTTTCTTTCCAATACATTCCTAAATCAGGTTTATTGATTGCTCTTTGTAAAAGTGATTTTTTAATTTTAGTAGCAAGTTCACTATTTCCAACTTTTAAGGCATATAAACCTGCGATGGCTTGCGTTTGTAAATTGAATTTTGTCCAATTTAGCCTTAAACATGCATCATAATAATTCATCACATTTTTATCGTATTCATACCCCCCTATAGAATACAACCACTGAATATGTAGTGCAGAAAGTCCAAGGTGATTTTTAATTTCTTCTGGTTTAAGATTATCGTAAAGTTTTGTATAATAATTTTCTAAATATTCATTAGCATCGTTTAGAGCAGTTAGTATTGATTTGCTGTTCGGATCTTTCGAAGCAAATTGAAGTTCCCCTCTATCTTGTAATTCTCTTAAACCTGTAACAATATGTTGCGTAATGTAAATGTTCGCTTCTTTGCCACCATACCAAGCCCAACCGCCATCAGCTGTTTGAAGATCCATCAGTTTTTGTTGCGCATTTTCGATATTCGCCAACAAATTATTTTTATCGAATAGGAAAGCTAATTTATTTCGTTGAGCTGTTTCATTTTGTGCATCCACAACCCATGGAGTTTCGCTCAAAATGATGCTTTTTAAATCTGGATTTTTATCTAATTCAGAAAGAAATGCAGATGGATCAGTTGTTTTCCAAGATTCTATAATCGCTTGAAATTCAGGATGTGAATTCAGAATCGATAGTGCTGTACTATTTGCATAAAAACGAGAAAAAGTTTGTTCAGAACATTCATACGGATATTCCATCAAATAGGGTAAAGACATTAAGATTGTCCACAAAGGTTGTGTATGCATTTCCAACGAAATAGCCACTTTTTCAGCAGTTGGCGACAATTGATTGATTTTATCTAACGTAAATGTCTCTTCTCCAATTGTAGTTTTAGCAAATGATTTAGATGTAGTTACCAACATTCGATTCGAAAGAATTGGAATTGCTTTTCGTTCAATATCACTAAAGTTTTCATTCGAAGCACTTATTTCATAGGCAATCAATGAATATAAATTAGTAGGAATCGTTAATTCCCAACTCACTTCGGTCGAACCATTTGATTTTACGATTACTTTTTGGTCTTTGAAATCTCCGAAAGCACTTGAAATTACTTCATTGGTCAATGGGTCGAATAATTTTAATCGAGTGGTTATATCTTGTTCTTTATCAGATAAATTAACAACTTTCGAAGAAAACACAAAATGATCTCCTTCTCTTAAAAAACGAGGTTCATTTGGTTCGATCATTAATTCTTTTTTGGCTTCGAATGAATGCTCATAATAGCCCGATTTGAAATCTTTTGTGTGTGCCATTGCCATAAAACGCCATTTTGAAAAGGCATCCGGTACGGTAAATTCAAAACGGTATTTACCTGTTTGATCAGCATATACGGAAGGATAGAAAAAGGCTGTTTCATCGAAATTTCTTCTTGGAGAAGATTGATTTTCATAAGTTTTTATAGCCTCACTACTTCCTACTCCAGACGCAAATTCTTCACTATGTCCATAACCGATTTGTAAATTTGAATCTGCAAATTCTTGAATATCTGCCATTTTCGTAGCTACCTTGCAATACAATAATCTTGGAGTCAGTAAATCAGTAATTCTTTTATAATTTTGCATAATTGAAAATTCAGGTAGATAGGGTGTATAATGAGAATCTAATGAAAAAAGATAATTAGAAACTGCAGTATTGTAACTTTTAGTATCACCCCATCTTTCTTGTTTGTGATACCTGACAAAGAATTCATTTCCCCAACTATTAGCTTGAATTTTATCCAATGAAGCGTCATACATTCCAACCAAAAGCTCTGCATTTTTTTCTATCGTTTCATCATTGTTAATCAATACATTCCATTTTTCCTTTTCTCCAGGCCTAAGGAAATCTCGCACTGTTTCTAGCTTAAGGTTTAATTCTTTTGAATGATCTGGTACATCAATAACGATTGTTTCTTTATAGGATTGCCCATTTTTACTCATAATACAATTGAAAGTCAAGCCATGTAAATCTTTATTGGTTACTGTATATTTAATTTTATGTCTGTTTTTTAGGATTGTCCAATTTTGAATTAGAATATTCTCTTCATTAGCTAATTCAATGAATATCGGTTGTTTTTTAAATGAACTTCCGATAGTAATAATTATTTCATCTCCTATTCTAGCTGATTTAGTGGATGAGTGGGTCCATAATTCCGATTTGTGCTGACCTTTTGTAGATTTAAGATTAATCCAATTGAAATCAAACGTCGTTTCTGTTTTTGCACCTATTTCATCAGTCGTATTTAATATAAGAGTATAATTCCCTGCTTCATTACGAATTAATGAAGTAAGATTTAGAGAGTCACCTGAATTTATTTCTCCTTGTGCTTTCGATAATTCATTTCTTACTTCTTTAACATTATTATAACTTACATAAGGAAATTCCTTTTCAAATTCAACTTGATTAACCTCACTAAATTCAGCTTTTTCAATATAAGATTCATACAAATGCTCTTTATTGTTTCTGATTAATCGATAACTGAGCTTTGCGGTTTTCACTTCTTGACCTTCACTATTCATTACTCTTATAGGAAAACTGTTTTCATTGGAAGCTATTAAATTCCGATCGATTGATGCACTGATCGAGTACCTTTTATTACCTACATACAATGAGCGAGAAACAGATTGTGATTCGCCTGTCACATCCGTTACAATTGCATCAATATTGAAGAAAGCACCATACGTTTGCTGTTTCGCAAGTGGTAAAAAATCTAATTGAAATTCTCCATTTTCATTTGTTTTAGAGGTAGTTTCGAAGAATGAACTTAAATAATCTTGATCGACATATGGAACTGAACACCCAGTTGGGAAATAATTGCGTTGTTCAATTTTGATTCGAACAGATGCATTACCAATTGGAAAACCTGAAAATGCGGTTGCCTTTCCTGTTAGATGAAGCGTTTCTCCTAATTTAATATTCCCTTGTATTTCATCGAATTTCACTTCAAATGTCGGACGTTTATATTCTTCAATACGAATAACATGTGTTTTTTCACCGTAACCAAAACCATTGTCAATACTTAAATAACATTCTCCCAACATAAAACCATCTCGAGGAAGCACAAAAGAAGTTTCAGCACTTCCGTATTCATTTGTGAATAAGTTAAAATCACCACATAATATTTTTCCATTTCCATCTTTCAATGCGACTCCTATTCTTCCTTGAGATTCTAATGAATCAGCACCGTTATTTTGGATAAAACCAAGTACCTTTACATACATCTTTTGTCCTGGTCTATAGATTGCACGATCGGTGTAAATAGTGTTTACGGGTCTGTTTGCTAATTTAAAATCGGAATTACTATAATAGATCGATTTCGTTAGACTGTCATCGTCTTTTTGAACAGTATATAGATAAGAAGAACTTTCTAATTTGAAAGTAACAAGTCCTAATTTATTAGTATTAAGTGTTTTTTTAGGACTGTTATCATTTAAATAAAAATCTTTTTTAATCGTAACACTTGCATTTTCAATAGGTTTACCCGTTAAATTATTTGTAACTAAAAGTTGAAATTCTTTACCTTCAACTTTCGTGTTAATCTCAATATTACTAAAATGTATTGTGAAAAAATTAACAAAATTCTTAAATGTTTTACTTTTTAACGAGTCTATATTTGTTTCTTTTTCAGCTACTATAAAAAGATAATCTCCTGCTTTTGAAAAACTTGGGATTAAAAAGTCTTTTGTATGTTCATGATGAAAACTATCAACATATAATTTTAATTCGTTGGAATATACTTCACTAAATTCATATTTGGAAAAATATGTTCCTCCACCTTTATAATTTGGATTGATTTTATCATAATGATATACTTTTAAAAATGCTTGTGACGTATTTTTAGAATTAATATTGATTATAAATGGTTTATTTAATATTATTTTACCTTTTGTCTTGACTTGTAAACTTTTTCCATTCTCGATGTACTCTTTTAAATCAAGTAGTTGAGTAGCATATTTTTTTGAAGGATGAGAGTGGAAAAAATCTTCCATTAGAAAAGGAAATTTTTTTAACGAAGCATTAATTAAGGCAAGTGCATCTATATAATAGGTTTTTACTTCTGTGTTATTTTGCCAATCATATTGACCCGCTTTTTCACATAATTTTTGGCAATACAGCAAGGTAAATAAGTTAGAAGCTGGTTCATTTTCTAATTCTTTTTCGAAATAATGATAGGCAGTCATTAACTCTTTTGAATAGTTATCGTTTGAATTAAATGCTTCATTTAATCGTTTTGCGACCCAAAAAGCATAGGCATCCCATCGTTTATTTTGAGCATGTAATTTTTCAATGTGATAAAACAATTGATAGTTAAAATTTTCTTTTGAATAGAAATCGTTGATTTTTAATAAGTCGTCTGTTTTTCCGAAACAATTAAGATCTGTATTCTTGTTTTGGGCATCATCATCGCTCAAAAAACGATCTGCAAGCAATTCAAATAGAGTCATATACTGTTGCAGCGCTTCAAATTGATTAAGACTTGAAGAATCATTAAAATTAGCAGCGGAAATCTTCATCAAATCTCTAGGTCTATTGATTGATTGAAAACTATGATATTGAACTAATTCTTGAAAAGTTCCGTTTTTTATTTTTTTTGTTTCGTTGTTTATTTTCCAAATTAAACTTTCATCATCGAATGATAAAAGTTGATTGATTTCTAACATTTCAATTCGACCTGCTAATTTAGCGTGTAAAATAGCATTTAATGGAAAAGGCAGCTTTTCTACTTTTTGAGCATCCTTCCATACTAATTCTTGTAATTCTCCTTCATCAAAATCGCTAGACCAGATTTCAATATCACCCCAAAGTAACTCATCCATTCGGGTTAAAACATAAAAAAAATCATCAGGTTTTAATTCTTTTATTGCTTTATTCTCTAATCTTTTTAACTCTTCAAATGCTAATTTATACTCCCCATTTTCAACTAACAAATTAAATTGATTATAATCTTTTATATTTCTCTGATATTTTATATCATCTGCAGGATAGTCTTTTATATCAAAACGATATTGCGCCGATACAACTTTTAGACAGCATATCAAAAGAATAGAGAGTAGAAATTTCATTAATTGAAAATTTTATAAATAAA
>JBKCEW010000114.1:0-21604 GCA_046304235.1 Crocinitomicaceae bacterium
AATTAGAGCTATACGTAACGACAAATACGTAAATCAAATAAATATTGACTAATGGTAAAATATAGGATAAAAATTGTGGGGTATTAAAGCCTTCAAATACAATTCTTGTTAAAAGTCCACTTGTTATTGTAAAAAGAACTAGTAAAGTTAAATGTTTAGAAATTACCCTTCGTTTTTCAGAGGTAAACATTAATAGATAAACCAAATATATCAAGCCTAAAAAAATTAGTGCATATACTAGTTTGAAAGCAACTTTTAAAAATTCTCCTTTTATATTGAGATCGGAAGAAAATGTATTCATTACAGTTTGATTTTCAATGTCATAACCGCCATTTATTTTGTAAAAAACTATTAAAAATAGGGTTGAAAAAAATGTTGGAAGCGCATTGAATAATGGAGGTAGTAAGTTTTTTGTTTTCCAAATTTGATACATAGTGTAAAATCCTAGACCACCTATTATACTAGGTGCCAATCCAATGTTAATAAGTGGCGCAAATGCGAGTAGGTAAATAGCTTTTTTGTCACTGGATTTCATAAATAAAATTACAATCCAACAAGCTAGAATATAGAATGGAATATGTTTTTGTCCATGATAACTAAATGCTAGTGTATTAAAGAAAAAACCTGCATTTTCGAAGATTACAGTGTCTGATGAAAGTAAATTTCCAATATCGAATATTTTACGTGTAAAATCGGTGTCAATCGGCCCCAGGAATAATAGGATTAAACTAAAAAATAATGTGGTTAAAGGCTTTGTTTTTAAAGAATTTAAAATGCTAACTATACCACTCAATAACACAGTAAACAAAATTGGGTAAACAACATACATCATAGTGTAACCAATATACGTTTTAGGGAATATTGTATGAAAGAAAGTGGTAAGCCAGTTGTCGCTATAATGGTAAGGACTCTTTGTTGGGACATTGAAGGCGTTTAAACTATTTAACGCTGCATATTTACTCTCAAATCCTTGTTTGAAGAAATAACTTAATTCAGCATGGTTGTTTACATCAATAGGTAGTAAGTTCCATTCTCCCCAATTGCTATATAATATCAGTTGGCAAATTATAATTGGTGTTGCGATTAGATTAAGGTAACCAATTTGTTTTAGAGTTGTTGGTAACTCCAATGAAGTTTTAATTATATGTCCCCTCATCAAGAAATAGATAGGGAAAATTAAACCTAAAAAAATGGTATTACCTTTAGTCCAATAAATAGAAGAAGCGATTAGTATTGCAAGAGATCCAAAAGTTAGCTTAGTGAATATTTCTAAGCTATTAGTTTGTTTGGTTTTGTAAATGGCATTAAATATAAAGTGACCTATAAAATATAACAAATTCAGCCCTGCAAAAAAATAAATTAGGTAGGGTAACTGAGGATGATTAAATAATAATTGCATGAAATGAAATTTGTCACGAATTTACAAAAAGAAATATACTATTTTTGTTACAATATCTAGATAATCAAAATCTCCAATGAGTAAATCGGTTTTACCAATTAAATTAGGTGTTGTATTACCTTGTTACAACGAAGAAGAAGTGTTGCATTTAAGTGCTGAGCAACTTCGTAAGAAATTTAATAATTTAAGATCAGCGAATTTAATATCTGAAGATAGTTTTGTATGTTTTGTAGATGATGGTAGTAGGGATGCAACATGGGAGATTATCGAAAGTTTAACGAAAGATCCAATGTTTAAAGGGATTAAATTAGCGACTAATTTTGGTCATCAAAATGCAATCTTAGCAGGAATGTTTACCTGTAAATCTATGGCAGATTGTATTATCACAATTGACGCTGATTTACAAGATGATATCGATGTTTTTGATAAGATGATTCACGCATATCATGAGGGGGATTTAATTGTTTATGGAGTTAGGGATAATCGGGATAGTGACACATTTTTCAAGAAATTTACAGCTCAATCTTTTTATAAATTAATGCAATGGATGAAAGTTAAGTCCGTATATAATCATGCAGATTTTCGTTTCATTGATTCTCGCGTAATTACTGAATTAGAAAAGTTTAACGAGGTTTCGTTGTTTTTACGTGGTATTTTTCCGTTGATTGGATTTAAATCATCCAATGTATATTATGCTAGATCTCCAAGACTTGCGGGTGAAACAAAATATCCAGTTAGTAAAATGTTGCATTTTGCTTGGAATGGTATAACTTCTTTTTCTACAACTCCTTTACGATTTATATTTTATGTCGGCATAGTCATGTTTTTATTATCCTTATTTTTTGGTGTTTGGGTTACCATATCGGCTTTGAGCGGAAACGCCATTAAAGGTTGGTCCTCTACATTACTTGTTAATCTAATTTTTTCTGGAATTAATATGATTTGTTTGGGAATTATTGGAGAATATATAGGTAAAATATATCAAGAAGTTAAAAAAAGGCCAAGATTTATTATTGATGAAATCATCTAGCTTATACGGACAATATGATTTATGTATCAAAATCAACAAAAGTATACATCGTATTAATTGCGATTCTCACTTTTATTATTGTTAAGTCAGCACTTGTTAATCGTTTAGAATTCGACCAAGTGAATGTACCTGTGTATGATGGTGTATTATATGAATTTCAACAGCTTAAAAGATTTCAAAAATTTGAAGGAGATTTTGGGTTGAAAAATAGAATAAGTCAAACAGTTTATGAGTATCAAGGGAATCCGGTTGGGGGACTTTATACTTCTTTTTTAACTTTTTTTGCACCCTCTTTTTTACAAAATAATACGGATATATTCCTTCGGTCTTTTGTCGGGTTTTTCTTGTTTGCACTTTCGTTTTTTTTAATTTTTAGAAAAAAGTATTCTGATTTTTGGGCTTTTTCTTTGTTGTTACTTTTTTCTCAACTACCTATTTTGTATAACTACAGAATAGGATTAGGATCTTATACACCAGAATTAATTGGAGCTGTTTATTTATTAGCAGGTTATTTGTTTTTATACCTGTTTGTAAAAGAAAAAAGATTTATTTATTTCTTGATGGGATTTTTATGCTTTTTATTTCCTTTAGCCTTTCGATTTAATTTCTTTGCTTATGCGTTTTTACTTTCACTACCAATTGTCATTTTGTTTATAAAAGAATTTAAAAATTTCTCTAAAAAACTTCTTTGGAACTTGTTGTTTTTAGGGGTGGCAATACTAAGTGTTTTTTTTATCAATTTTTTTTACCACTTCACAGCTTTTTATAATTACTATACAACAGTTTGTTATGCGATTGGTAATTTAGAGTCTTCTTTTATGTTTTTTAAACAAAACTTACAAGAGTTTTATTCTTACAATTATCCTTTTGTTTTCATCATTGCACTAGTTGGAAATCAATTATTTCGAAACAAAGAAGAGATAAAATGGATTCCTAATTATCTAATTTCATTAGTATTTCTTTATCCATTTATTGTGTACAGTATATTTGTTTTGTTTGTAATGAATTCAACAAATACCCCCCACATAATGTCTATCTCTTTGTTTTTCGGCTTCTTATTTATACCAATTTTTAAATTTCCTTTCAATCATAAGATAAGTAAGTCTTTAAAATTTGTTTTAGGTTTTTTATTGGTTTTTTGTACCCTGACAATGTTCTGTTTTACCCATTATATTAAACCTCATATAAAAAAAGATAAATACTATGAGGCCCAACGATTTACTATAAATTACATCAAAAAAAACAAAGTTAAGTCTATGTTTAATTGTTACGATGCAATGCTTGATATTCCCATCAATACTGCATTATACAATGATCAAAAAATAATGATTCCTTACACAGGCTCTTTTGTTACGAATGATATTTATTTACAATTTAGCTGTAAATCTTATGACGCATGTCTAGCGCAATATGTTTCACAATTAGAACAAGCTGATTTAATAGTTATCAACGCAAAAGAGACCGATCCTTATATTCTTCCAATGGCTAAGAAAATTAGGAGTGTATTAAGGGAAAAACTAGCAACTGTTAAAAGTCATAAACTTGTATTGAGAAAGAATTTCAAGTTTTATGGGCCTGTTCTCTTTTATCGGATGCGATAATCAGGATTTATAGATGTTTAGTAATTTGATTACATAGTTTTTAATGTCAAATTGCTTACTAAATTCAATTCCATTATTTTGCAATTGTTTATAAAGTTGTTTGTTAGAATAAAGTTCAACAATTTTTTCGGCAAACTCTAGAGGGCTTGGTTTGTCTAAAATAAATCCATTTTCATAATTAGTAATCAATTCTTTGTTTCCTTTTCCGTCAATGGATACAATGGGGGTGCCACTCGCCATCGCTTCTAATAATACCAATCCGAAAGGTTCATAGGTGGCGGAATGAACGAATACATCTGAATTAGCCAAACAAGCTGAAATATCATTGCGATTTCCTAGAAGATGAATGAAATGTTGAAGGTTTAAATTTTCAATTTTAAGTGCTAATTCCTTTTTTAATTTACCATCCCCTACAATGGAAAGTTCTACATCCAGCTGCTGCTTTATTAACTCATTAACTACATCAATTAAGAATGTATGGTTCTTTTTCTTTACCAAGCTACCGATAGCAATTAATTTTAATTTATTTGTTGGTAGTTTATTTGAAGGGCTAAAGTTGGATGTATCAATTGAGTTTGGTAAATAGAAAATATTTTCATGCAATTTCTTTGGTAAATATTTTAAACTGTAATTCGTTGTATCTCTTGATATTGAAATAAATTTATTCGTTGTTTTTTTGTAGCGATTAAAAATCCACCAACGTTCAAAAAGTTCTGTTAGATTTTTCTTTTTAGATAGATTGAATCGTGGTTTGAATTGTCTAATGTTATCATGAACGTGAGTGAAATATCGAATGTTTTTATGTAAGGTGTATCTACTAATTATTTCAGATTCAAAAAGATGTGAATGAATTATGTGCGGTTTAAAGTCTAATAGGATGGATTCAAATTCACTATTTTCAAACGAATTTGGTTTTTTAAGAGATAAAGAACATTTATTTTTTAATATGATTGTATTAAAGTGAGTCGGTAGATCATATTCAATTTCATTTTCTAATAAAACCAGCGTAACAAGGATATTGGGAGTAAAGGCTAATTGACTACATATATCAATCGTGAGTCGTTCAGCACCACCCATCTTTAAATTTGTAATTACATGAAGTATACGTAATTCGGAATTCATTTTTTCTTACAAATAAAAAACACGGAACTACTGTAGCCTCTTAACTTCATTTTAGGAAACCATTGCACATAGTCAGGATAAGGATATAAACATGGTGTTATGGTTTCAATAATTGAAAATTCTGAACCAACGATTTTTTTCCATTTTGAAATTCGATAATTCCATAAATCGTAGCTAATATATTTGTAGTTAGGCATACTGTGAGAGGCAGGTATAAAAAGATATATTAATCTATTTAACATTTCTTTTTTACCTATACTTTTTAGAAAAAACAAAAAGTTGACATGTGTAGTTAATAGGTAATGGGATAAAACAGCAATAATCGCCATGGATGCTGTTGGCATACCAATAATTACTATTCCGTCTTTTTTAAGAACTCTTTTTATTTCTTTTAGACTTTTTGTTTGATTAGTTACATGTTCTAACACGTGAGAACAAAACACAAGATCAAATTCTTCATTTTTAAATGGTAAATCTTCTGCATTTCCTTGAATTATTTGAATTTCATTTGTTTTGTTTTCTGTATATCTACCTACACCATGCTCTCCAGGAGATGGATCTATACCTGTTACTTTACAATTCAATTCTGTTTGTGCACGGTATAAATTGTCTCCAGCGCCACAGCCAACATCTAGGAAATTTATACCAATTGAAATGTGTTTTTTGAACGAATTCCATTCAATATCGCGTATTTCTTTTTGGTATTTTTCAATTTGAATTTTAGAGGAAAACGGAAACCAGAAAGCTTTTTTTAAGATTTTAATCATTAGGTATGAATTATGGATTCTTTAAGGTTTACTTCCCGCAAATTTAAGTAAAAAAAGCAAGCTAACAAACTTGTGTTTCAGGTCTAATTCAGGGAATAGAATGATTGATTTTAAAATCCAGTAGATTGATTTTATTTTTTTTTCTTGAAATGAATAATAATCAGAAATGCCAAAAAAACATCTGTTTAAGTGCTTTCGTTTTATAGAATTTGGTATTTTGTTTCCTACATTTTTTTTGTAGAATAAAACTTTGAGTCCATTTAATCGTTGTAAATAGGCATTGTGTTTTTCAATATTTACGGAGTTGTTTTCATGAAGGTGATAGATAACACTTGTTAAAGGAATGTATTTTACTCTGTGGGTAGCAAGAATTTCAGTCCAAAGCACTGTATCTTCTACAATAATTGTTCTTGGGTCAAATGAATAGGTGTTGAATATGGAATGGTGTAAACATACTCTAGCTGGAACAACGGAGTTTGAAAGAAAAAAATCAATTGGAATTGGAGATGGTATTGTATCTTTAACGATGAGTTCTTGTGAATTATTAGCTCTTAAATACTTGCCATTCGTGAAATACATCTCATGGATTTGATCTTCTGCTTGTATGGATAGGAATAAATTTTGCAGATGTTCTTTTTCAAAAGAGTCGTCGCTATCAATAAATATAAAATATTCACCTTTTGCTATTTTTGCTCCATTGTTTCTCGAAATTGCACGTTCTGCATTTGATTGATTGATCAACGAAATTCTTGAATCGTGTTCTATGATCTCTGGCAATTCAAGCGCTGTATTGTCCGTTGACCCATCGTTTATAATGATACATTCCCAGTCTTTAAATGTTTGATCTTGGATAGATAAAATGCATTTTTTCACCAATTCACATCGGTTGTACGTAGGTATTACGATAGAGAAAAATGGATTGGTTAACATTTTATTTTATTCGATTGATTTTTTGGTAAATAAAGCCAAATGAATTTATTTGTTGGAGTACTATTTACATACTCTTTTTTCTTGTAATTAATTGATTTTTCATTTTTTGTATTACTTACAATACACTCGGGTATGATTTTGGAAGGAGCAATTGATTTTGTATAGTTTTCAACAAATAAATGAATTGGTTGAATCTCAAACATATTTAATTTTGCATACAACGGATACTCCCAAGAATCATTATGGATAATTAATCCGATTTTACGAACCTTCTTTTTTAATAATTGTTCTGTCAAATAGTTGTATTCTGTATATAATTGAGGTTGATTTGTAAAGTATTTTTTATATCGATTTTCGGTAATGCCTATTTCAGAGTTTTGTTTGTCGATGTGAATGAATTCACGGGAATAATTCGTTACTATGATATAGAAAGCTTGTATAAATAATAGAAAAATAATTCCATTGTAGATTTTCGAAACGAATTTAAACTGGAAACCTATCACTATAATAGGAACTAAAGCGTAAAAAAGAGGGATGTGTAAACGTGTATTCCATGGTTCCCAGGAGAGTAATGCACAAAATAAAATAAATTGTAAAATTGTATGAATTAGAAGTAGTAATACCAATTTATTTGTTTTAGTATTTTCTTTTTTTATGAACATCCAAATGGAGACACCTATGGAACATGTTATTAATATTAGATGGAGAAAATTCGGCTGTGTGTCTTCGTGGTTTTTCCAGCCTGGATTACAGGTAAATTTTGAATCAAAGACATTTGTTCCTTTTTTATTAATATCCATTCCGGTTATTAAATGAAATTTTTCAATCAAAATATTGCCAGTATTACCAATAAATAATGGATCTAGGTGTAATCCAATATTTTTGACTGCAATAGAAATCGTATTTGAAAACGTAACTTCTTCGTTTATATAATCTTTACTTTCCTCTTTGGAGGTTCCTCTTATATCGCCACTAAAATCAAAATTCCGAAAGGAATGCGGGGCGTTAATGATTACTATTACGGAAAGTGTCAGTAGTGCATTGGTGATATATTTATTTTTTTTGGTTTGAACGTATTTGTAAATAATGTAAGATGCAATAAAAGCTCCTGTTATAGGAAAGTAAAGGAAGGCAATTGCTTTCGATAAAAATGCAAGACCAACCGATATTCCAAGAAATAGATAATCTTTAGTGTTATTTTCTTTAATTATTTTTACTGTAAAATATATGGTAGATAATAAAAAGAACCCATGAAAAATGTCGTTCTGTGTACTTGAAGCTTCTAGTAGACCTTCAGGGAGTAAAAAAGTTAAAATGAAAGCAAAAAACTGTTGTTTTTTTGCAAATCCTAATTCTTTACAAATTGCATAAGCAGTAATAGCAGCAAAAAGATGAAAGAATAATTGTGCAGAATTATTAAATACATCGGAACCAGTTAGAATTTGAAGTTGCATCATTACATACTCTGAAAAACACGGCTGATATAATTGACGGAGAATATGTGTTTGAAAATTATTAAATGATCCATGAGCTATCCATTCTGAAATTCTAGGCATATGATAAGCCATAGAATCCCAGTTGTTTGGGGGGTAAATTACACCCTGAACTAAAAGCAAAATAAATATAAGGACAGTTAATATTAAAAGGATAGGAAAGCCTATTTGGAAATTCATCCATTTTTCTTTTACGAGCAATTGTGCATACGAACTGTTTATTTTATTGTTTTTCATGTTAATGAAAACAATAAGAAGGTTTAATCCAATCCAAAGTATTGAAATAGAATATACTTTTATTGCATTAAAAACACTTAGTAATTCATTAGAAATTAATACGGTAGAAGAGAAATAGAGAATGGTAGTAATAAAAGAGTATAAAAAATCTTTTTTTTTGGAGTGTACTGTAATGAATAAAGTAAGAATAAAAAACAACAGTAGTACAGCCATATTTTTGCTTGTTTCGATTTACAAAATTAATTATTATTACAACAACAAGCAGTTATTTGTTTTCGATAATTCAAATAACATTAAAATATACTAATTTTACAATACATTTTTTTACCGAATTAGATTTATGACACTATCCATTGTTATACCTGCTCTCAACGAAGAAGACAGTATTGCTTCGATTATTGAAAGAACTTTAGCTGCAACTCCTATAATTATATCAAATACAGATGTTACAGAAGTTGAAATCACAGTAGTAAGTGATGGTTCTACAGATAATACCGTAAAGATCGCACAAAGTTATTTGCCAAAAATTAATTTAATCATTTTTGAGAAAAATAAAGGGTATGGTGCAGCTATCAAGCAAGGATGGAATGAGTCTAAAGGAGATTTAGTCGCATTTTTAGACGCAGATGGAACTTGTGATCCATTATTTTTTGAAAACTTATGTAATCTATTAAAAACTGAAAATGCGGATGTAGTTTTAGGTTGTCGTCTCAATAAGGAATCTAAAATGCCATTGATTCGTAGGGTAGGTAATTTTATGTTTGCGACGCTTTTAACATTTTTATCTTCATCTAAAGTAAAAGATACAGCGAGTGGAATGCGTGTTGTCCGTAGGTCAAGTTTAGTTAAATTATATCCTTTGCCAGATGGACTTCATTTTACACCTGCAATGAGTGCTAAGGCTCTGATGAATGAAAATGTCACAATTGCAGAAATAGATATGCCTTATAATGAAAGAGACGGGGAGTCTAAATTACATGTATTGAAAGATGGTATACGTTTTTTACGCGTAATTTTTACTGCAGCTTTTTTATACCGTCCTCAAGTTATTTTTAATACTGCTGCATTCACTTTGTTAGTTTTAGCTGGCTTGCTTATGGTTCAACCTATCGGTTTTTACTTTTCAAACCACAAAGTAGCGGAATGGATGATTTATCGATTTATTGTTTCTGAAACCTTTGCAGTCACTGCAATGGTATTGTTAAGTAGTTCCTTTGTTTTGCACAATACAGTTTGGCTTTCCCTGTCTAATTCCATTGAGAACGAGAAAATATCAGGAATTGTCGTTACTTTTTTCAAATCTACCTTTTCAACTATACTTGCACTCGTATTATTAATTATAGGTTTGGTATTAATTGGGAATAGTGTTAATTCAAGATTAACCACAGGGCATACGCAAGAACATTGGTCTCGCTATATTGCTTTTTCCTTTTTTACCATTACCGGATTCATTATACTTATCACAAAATGGATAAATTGGGTATTCTCGTTATTAAAAGATAAGGTGAATTATATTCAAAAGAATAGATAAATTCTTTTAAAGAGAATCATGATCATAGGGACTGATATTCCAATAGGTGCAATTTTTTAGGGTTTGGTAATCCTCTTTCTTTGTAAGTGTAATAAAAGGAGTTCGATACGACAAGGGGCCTTTCGATAAAGGGTTTGACATAAAGCCAATTTTTTTTAAGGGTAAGCTCCAACTACCTTTTTCCTGCGAAAATGCTAGTATTCCTTTGATGTATTGTGTCCTTTTTTCATTTGTCAGTATGTTTTTTAGGAGTTGCTTCCCTTCCGAAATAGTATTGAAATGATGGTCAATCAACTGGATGGTATTATTTTCTACATAATACACTAGGAATGAAGTCGTAATTTGTTGTTTTGGGGCTAAGGTGATCATTTTATACGCATGTAAGGGATTTTTTAATCGCCAAGCATATTTTTCGATTGTACGTTTTGTATGTATTCTATTTTTTGTATCCGATTCTATTAAATGTTTAATTTTGTTTAGATTATCGATGGTGCATTCAGTGGTAGTATAGCTGTTGTTTTTTAGGATAAAATGTTTGAAAAAAGTAGGGTAAAACAGATTTTTACAATCAAAGAGGTGTTTCCAGCCAAATTTCAAAAATCCAGGAGTAGATTCACTTCCTCCAAATCCAATGATAAATAATTGATTTTCTTGTTCGAGTTCGCTATAACAATGTTTTGCTAATAACTGAAATAATCCTTTCCGACGATGCTTAGAATGTGTCATGGTGTCACAGGATTGGTAGATCAATTTATCTTCTCCGAAATAGGAAATCATTTGCGGAATTACGCCATAATATGCCGCAATTTCATTGGTGGAGGATTTTGCATAATAACCTCTTACAAAACCATCGGGGTTGTCGATGTATTTCCATTTAAAATAGGAAATGTCTACTTCCATACCGAAACAATCTTGCATCAATGGAATGAGGCAATCAAAATCAACTTGTTCTAATCGGTGAATGGTATAGTTTTCCATACGTTTTTATCTTTTGATTACACTTTTTATCTTTCCAATAATTCCAAATGTATGTGCTAAAAGCAACTCGGTATTTTGGTGGTATTGATTGATGCGATAATAACTTCCAGATTTAAAATTGAAACTGTCCTTAATTACTGTAGGTTTATCTTCGGTTTTCAGTAAATAACGATAGCCATTTTCAATAGCCATTTGATCAATTTGTGTATTTGAAGCTCCATTCGGATATGCAATGACCTCAATCTTTTTTTTCAGGATTTTCTCCAGTTGTTTTTTTGAGTGTGTGAGTTCAAAATGTATATCATTTGATTTTATCTGCGTCATTACAGCATGCGTATGCGAATGTGAGCCAATTTCTATCAGTTTGTTATCTGCAAGTTCTGTTAGTTCTTCCGTAGATATGACCCGTGAATAGTTCTCTGTTTTCATGTCTAAATTATGGTGCATAACCTCGGTGAATTTACGTTTCTCTTCTTTCGGTAAATTGGATAGTATTTTTGTGAATTCGTTTTCTGTTTCAATGGGTAAGTCGTAATTAATTTTTATCGGTTTCTCTGTAAAAACAGCATCCAAGTAGGAACTGATTTTTTTAGTGGAATTTAAGATATCATATACGCGTAGAAAATCTTGCGGTAATTTTGTTTCCAATATTTCCGTATCTATGTTGATGTTAAATTTTAACTGGTGTTTCTCCATGAAAGGTAGAACATGCTCTACAATGTCATACATTCCATCATCAAATGTTATAATCGCTGCAGGTTTGGTAGGATTTGATTGGTAATATTGTTCTATCTCAGAGAAGTGAATGATTTCATAGCGCTTAGCTAAAAACAAACAAGTTTCTTGGTATACTTTTGTTGGCACGGCAGGGTAAAATGTGAATGGGTTGTCGTTTACCTGATGAAATAGAACAGTTAACAGTTCATTTTTCTTACGAAAAGGTTTGTAATTCAGTGTTAAAAAACGGATTAAACGAAAAATATATTGCATGATTTTAGTTTAAATTATCGCATGTATTTTTGAAGCTAAAAGTTCCGTTTGTTTACTTCTTGCATAAAATTGTATTCGTTCCTGATTTGTTTTTTTGAACGAAGATTTATTTGATTTACAAAGCAGTAAAGCCTCTAATTTTTCTTTCACTTCTTGCATGGTATCACAGTTGATTCCTAGTTTTGTGTCGTTTAAAATTTGTTCGATGATATCTTTGTCATTTGGATAGTGTAGAATATTTTTTTGTAACCCGATGTATTCAAATAATTTACTAGATGGAATGCCTGTAAATCCTTGGTAGGAAAGCATTAGTAATAGATCTGCGTTTTTTTGAAGTTCTAGCACTTCCTGCTTAGGTAACCAATTACTAATATGCAGATATTCTTCAAATCCTTCCATCGCTTGGCTAACACGTAATGTTTGTTTCTGATCGAAGCCCAATCCTGGAAAATGTATGTGTATTTTTTTATTGGAGGTTTTCGTGTTGTTTTCGATAATTAATTGCAAAATATCTTCGATGGGTTGATTATAGTAGAGTGTACCATTGTGGACGATGTGAAACGCTTCCGATGCAGAAAATTCGGGACATGTTATCGCTTCATCATAGCCATTTAATATTATATGACCAGGAATTTCGAGGAAATTACTGATTTGTTGTACATAATTATCGGAAACTGTAGTGAAAAACGCTGCTGTTGCGCACCATTTTTTTTCAAATTTACTTTGTAAAAAGTACAATGCCTTATTGATTCCTCTTACTTGAACCGCCATTTTATTGGTCGTCCAAGCATCGCGATAATCCGCAATCCATGGAATATCTGTCTTTTTATGTAACAAATAACAAAATTTGAATTGTATGAAAGGATTGGCAGAGGTTAGTAGGACTTTTACATCTTTGTTCTTTTTCAGATATTCCAAGGTGAAATCGTAGAAGTTTGTATAGGGAATAAAACGATTGCTTATTAACTCCAATAACATTGTTAAAATCGTCAAAAATTTGCTTGTGTATTTTTTTAAAATGGAGTTCTTTGAACTTAAAAAAATCCGATCTCTTAAACTAGATTTGTAGGGTAAGTAATACACTTCGTGTGAATCAAAAACTTCATGTTTTATAGAAGATCCAGTAGATTTTAATACATCTTCAGGTGTGTTAATTGCTAAGTCCCAATTTCGAGTGACAATTACAGGGTATATTCCGAATGAATTCAAATGTTTTGCAAAACCTGTAACCCTATTGGAAGCCGTTAGGCTACAAGGATGGTAAAAATAGGAAAGTATCAGGATTTTTTTCATTGATTCAATACAAATATCCTACAAAAATAGGACTTTAAACGCAATTATATAGTAAAGAGTATCATTGTAGACTTACATTTTTTTATTAATATTACAAAAACTGTATTAAGTCATATTGCATCCACTGAATGAAAGTCTTTTTTCAAAAATTATTTTCAAAGATTATATTTCGAATTCGTCCTGAAGATTTTCCGAGATTACTCGTATTATTATCTTATTTACCAGTTTTTTATCGAGAAAGGGATAAGTCAATTCTTACCATCAACACCCACGACCAATCTGGAGGAGCGTCCAAAATAGCATATCAAATCGCTAACAATTCACGTAACTTTTTTCAAAGTTCTTTTTTTGTAGGTATTAAAAAAAGAACTGAGGATTGGATTTATACACTTCCAGCAATGCGGGAGAATGAACTAACCTCTGTATTAAATTATCACGAGAAAGAAGGCGGGTGGTTGGATTTTTCCAAGTTGGGTGCCCTACAATTACGAAAAGACAATATGTTTAAAAAGGCGAGTATTGTTCATTTTCATAATTTACATGGGTATTATTTTTCGTATGCACTATTACCAGTTTTAGGTAAAGGAAAAAAAGTGGTTTGGACTTTGCATGATGATCATGCTATCACAGGACATTGTTCGTTTACGATGCAATGTGCACGTTGGAAAGTAGGGTGTGGATCTTGTGCTAGTTTGGAGGTATATCCAGCGATACAAAAAGATACGACCAAGGAATTATTGTATTGGAAGAAAAAATGGATAAATCAACTGAATCCAATTATTGTTTCTCCTTCCAAATGGTTAGCGGATCGAGTTACGTTAAGTTATCCTAATTTGACAGATATTCGTGTAATTCACAATGGTATAGATACAGATATATTTGTTCCAAGGGATAAAAATCAATTAAGGGAGGAGTTACATCTACCTAAGGACAAGTTTTTAGTATTGTTTGTTGCTGAATTCGCAACGGATAATCCTTTTAAAGGAGGGGAAATAGTACGAGAGGTGATTCGAAAGACAACAATTGAATCTATTTGTTTTATTACGATTGGCGCTGAAAATAAATCTGTCCATCCACATCATCAGGAGTTCCCGTATATTTCGGATGAAAGAGAATTAGCTAAATTGTATGCTGCTTGTGATGTCTTATTTTATCCTACCAATGCGGATAATTTTCCATTAGTAGTGTTGGAAGCGATGGGCTGTGGATTACCAGTGATTGCTTCTGGTATTGCTGGAATTCCTGAAATTATTGAGGATACTGTCAATGGTTTTTTAGTGGAAGGGTATTCAGATGTTTCTAACTACGAAAGAGTGTTGCAACACGTTTTTGACATACGAGATACACCTAAATTTCTTGATATAATAGGTAAATCACGCGAAACTGTTTTGGAAAAATATAGTTTATCTATGATGTTGGAAAATTATCAGGCACTATATCGTTCGCTTTTGAATTAGAAATACATGAAATTATCTATACTACTCGTCGTACTCAACAACAAAGCATTTATCGCTCAAGCGATGGATAATTTTTTAGCACAATCTTGTCCGGAAGCAGAATTGTTGGTGATGGATGGTGCTAGTACCGATGGGACATTGTCTATCATTGAAGCGTATGCAGCTCGATATCCAACTATTCGTTATGTTTCTGAAAAAGATGCTGGTCAATCGGATGCAATGAACAAAGGTTTGCGAATTGCTAACGGCGAATTTGTTAGTTTTTTGAATGTAGACGATTATTATTCGGAAGGGGTTTTAAACGAAGTTGTGGAAATGTTATACGCGGATGCCTCCATTGATTTTATCACTGGAAATTGTAACGTTTGGGATGCACAAGGAGAACTAATTTACATAAATAGACCCTTTCCCATGGAGAAACACCATGTGTTGAGCGGTTATCATTTTCCTGTAAATCCTACTGCTTATTTTTACCGTAAATCCATCCATGAAAAAGTAGGGTTTTATAACGAAAAGAACCATTACAATATGGATTTGGAGTTTATTGTTCAAACAGTTCTTCATTACAAAATTACCTATGTGGATCGTATCTGGGGTAATTTTCGTATGTTGCCTAACAGCAAAACTTTTTCCGATCAAAGTAATAGGCAACTAGAAATTCGTAAAAATGAGTTGTTGTCAACCTATTTAAGAAAGACATCTTATTATGTTCAATTACAGGTGTGGTTATATCGAATGAAAAAAAAACAGTATCCTCGTCTACATTATTTTTTCCGTGTCTTACAGGATAAAATTAATTTTGAGGTTTCTAAATTGAAAACAAAATTAAAATAGGTATGATAGATGTTTCCATACTCATGTGTAGTTATAACGGTCAATCGAACATAGCTAGTTCTATTCGAGCTATCGCATCCTTGGATATATCCGAATTACAAGGTGTTGAACTCATTTTTGTAGATAATGGTTCGACCGAGAATATGGAAGGTTTGGTTCAGTCACTTTGGGAAACATATAATGCACCATTTACTTTACACACATTTACCGAAAAAAAATCAGGTAAAGTTTCTGCTTTATTGCAAGGACTTACCGCAGTTCGTGGAAACTATGTCGTAATTTGTGATGACGATAATGAATTAGCTTCTAACTATTTGCAAATTGGGTTTAATTATTTGGAACAACATCCAACTGTAGGTGTATTAGGAGGACATGGTATGCCACAGTCTTCGGTTGATTTACCAAACTGGTTTGAGGCAGTAAAATACAATTATGCGTGTGGAGCACAAGCTACTAAAACAGGCAACGTCCAGCCAGAACGCAATGTGGTCTATGGTGCAGGATTATGGTTTCGTAAATCCGCATATGATCGTGCCGTACAAAATGGATTTCGCTTTATTTTTAACTATGTAAGAGATAATCCTCGTATGCGCGATATGTCGAATGGAGGGGAAGATGGTGAGTTATGTTGGGCTATCAAGTACCAAGGGTATGACGTACATTATCATGCGGATCTAAAGTTTGTACATCATATTGAGTTGTATAAATTAACAACAGATTATTATACATCGATTAAAGCGCGAAAGACACAATGCACCTTGTTTGCTTCCTTATATTATCGTGTGCTTACCATGCCCTATTCTAGGGTAGACAAATTTTGGGTGAAAGAATTGTTTTATATATTCGTTCATTACCTGAAGAATTTTATGTTTACCAGGCATTATGTTATGGGAGAGATTAAACGGAATAGAAGTAATGTGAAGATGCTCCTACATTATCGTGCAAAATATGATAACTATGTGAATCAATTATTGGCTTTTAGGGATAATTCAAAAGTTAAGCTCGAATGTTAAAAGAACCTTTTTTTTCAATTATTATCCCACTCTACAACCGAGAAGCTAAAATCCAAAAAGCGATACATAGTATTTTGGATCAGGAGTTTCAAGATTTTGAAATCCTAGTGATTGATGATTGTTCTTCGGATCGTTCTTGTGAAGTAGTTTTGTCTATTTCCGATGATCGTATTCATTTAATCCAAAACGAAACGAATCTTGAACGTTGTTTAACCCGAAATAAAGGAATTGAAATAGCGCAAGGCAAATACATTTGTTTTTTAGACAGCGATGATTACCATTTACCAAACCACTTAAGCCTAATCTATTCAAGAATCATTTCTTTAAACGAACCTAAAGCTTTCCTTTTTACAAATTCGTGGAATGAAACGGAGGATGGAATTCGAACCGAACGCACTTGTCCTAAGATAGATGGGATTGATTTGTATAGCTATTTTTTACATTATACAGTGAATCCTCAGCGTTGGGTAGTGGAGAAAAGTTTAGCACAAGAAATTTTATTTGACCCGAATGTATTGATTTGTGAAGATATGGACTTCAGTTTACGCATTGTTGAAGCAAACTATCCTATATACCAGGTGAATGAACGAACTACTGTTTATGTTGCTGCGAGTGATAGCTTCACACATGGAGACCCACAAAAATGGGAGAAGGAGTTATTTTATTTAAAACGCATTTTTGAGAAGCCTGAGTTGAAAAAATATTTGCCTAAAAAAGATAAAAATAGATTGTTAAGTATTTGCTATTATCATCTTGCGAGTAAATTTAATAAGCATAATATGCATCTCAATACAATAAAATTTGCTCTTAAATCAATTTATTTGAACCCATTTGGGTATAAAAAAGGAATTACGAAAGATTTATTTATATTACTGATTGTTTCTTTCCCTTTTTCAAGGTTCATAAAATCAATTTTCTTTAAAAGAAGATAATTCTTTTGTCTGATTTACAATTTTAACAGACTTAAAAGGCGTTATTTTATTATCAAAACAATCATAATACATTGGATATTCCCAAGTATCTCCATGTACACCCCATTTTGTAGGTGTATTTTTTTTAATTCGATATCGCCATTTCTTGAATTCAGGAAGGAATAGAGGCATTGCTACGAAGTATTTTTCGAATCGTGTAACTAATTTCGCTTGTTTATCTGTTTTTATGAAAGGTCTATTTGGGTTTAACATCATAAGAAGCATACAATAGAGTGTCGCTGATATAAGATATAATCCGATTATTTTTTTGAATTTTATTTGATACAACATCATCGAACAAGGGATCGCCATCATCATAAATAAAGGTACTTGAAGACGTATATGCCAAGGTTGCCATTTTAAAATGATCGAAAAAATAAAAAAGGTAGCTAAACAGAATAGCGTCGTAAACCTAAATGAATTTGTGGTGTTTTTCCATTGGAGGATTAAAAATAATAATGTTACTAAAAATAAAATGACTTGTAAGAAATTTGAAACTTCATCTTCGTTATGATTCCAAGTTCCTAATTTGAAGTGAATTCCGTTGTAACTATATTTTTCATCATTAATTTGTATATTCGTTATCAAATGTGCTTTTTCAACTACTTGATTGGTAATGTCTGATGTGAATGGAGTACTCAAATGATTACCCATATTTTTTAATAATCCTAGTGCTACACTTTTTACATTACTATCTTGATTAAAATAATGATCATCTGAAGCGCCAAAAATATCTCCTGAAAGAGCATAGTTTCTGTAGTAATGTGGACTTGGAATTAATAAAATCAAAAGAAGTAAAAGCGAAACAGATGGAGCAATTTTGCTAACAGAAATGGTTGACTTAATTATATTTCTAATCAAAAAAATAATTGCTATCAAACTTATTGGGATCAAGTATACAAAAGCGGTTCCTTTTGTCAGTAAAGCACATCCAATAAAAACACCCGTTAATATTCCATTTGAATTCCTAAATGTTTTAAAAAACCGAATTAATGCATATATCGTACCCAAAAGAAAAAATCCAATAACAATATCATTTTGGGTAGATGTTGCCTGCATAAAGATACTTGGGGTAGTAAAAATTAATATGAAGGCGATAGAACGAATTTTTTGTGAAAGTTTAAACTCCTGCATAATTAGGTTTACACATGCTAATGAGCTTATTAAATACATTAATTGCAAAGCATTTGCGAAATAATCGGCTCTATTTAGGATACAAATTTGTCCTATCATCCATTCTGCTAAAGGAGGTTGATAGATTTGCCTGTAAATATGTGTTGGATAGGGATAAACTGATTCATTCATAACCCAGTGTGCAATCCTTGCCATGTGGTAGGTCATCGAATCCCAGTTGTTTGGGGGGTATAGGATTCCTTGAATAAATAACAGTACAGAAAATGTTCCAAGGAAAAGTATCATCCATTTATTTTGAATAATTAACGCTTTATAGCTACTTAGTAATATTAGATTGCGATTTTTTAGTGTTAGGTATATTAATACTATATCTAAAAGCCCCCAATAGCTCAAACTACATGTAAAATTGTAAATCTTGAAGCTACTTGATAATTCGGTAATAAAGATGGTAGCAAGCGCAAAAGACAAACTACTCATTACAATTGCCAATGAAAAGGATTTTCTTTTGGTATACGTGTAATTTAAAGTTAAAACTAGAAAAAAAAAGATTAACAGAATGGACATATGATTTTGGTATGTGTTTTACAATAAAAGTAAGCTAATTATGGATTCATGCATTCAGAATTCTTTCATACGTTTTTCTAAATCTTTCTGCTCCTGATTCAAGATTGAATTCTCTAATACCATGTTGGATAATCTCATTTCGATTGGGGAGAGGTTCGTTTAAAATTTTAGTTGCGATTTTTTCATATTCTTTTTCTTCAAAATTCGATACCACCCAACCACTGTTTGTTTCAGCAATGATTTTGTCTGCATCGCCCACATTTGCATTACATACGATAGGGATTCCCATCGCCATTAATTCTCCTTGTTTTGTTGGGGAAGAAGCTTTTTTCGAATAAGCAGGAAGAATAAAGTAGATAGAGATGTCAAACAACGAAATATAGGTTGGAACTTCTTTGTGTAAACAACTTGCCACTTTGATATCATTCGGATCTATTCCTTTTTGAATGGCGATTGACTTTATTTTTTCTTCGGATTCATTGGTGATAAATAGAAAGAGTGCATTTTGTTTTTTTGATTTCATTACCTTAAAAAAATCAAGCATTTCAGGCAACATATACCAGGTTCCAATAGACCCAACATAGCCCAATACAAATGAATCTTCTGCTATATTCAATTGATTTTTTAATTCATTTGCTTTTTGTTGATTGACGGAATTGATATTAAATAATTCAGTATCAACACAGCAGGGGATTACTTCAATTGAAAGATCCTTATTTTTTAGTTTTGGTGGGACGCTATTTATATTTTGCCAGGATAGGATTTCATTTTTCCCGTTGTGAGTCAATGAAACAATTGCATTTGCTTCTTCTATGAATTCAATTTCTTTTCTTTTAAAAAAATTAAAAACCTTTCTAAAAACAGGATTTTTTAGGTCCCATACTCCACCATCTACTCGTTCATCGGCCCAAAAACCTCTCATATCAAATAGATAAGGAACTTGGTGTTTTTTTTGAAGCATTTGAGCAACCAAGGATGGCACATGACTTCTGCTGTGGAATAAATCGAAAGGGTTTTGTCTTTGAATGGAAAATACTTTTCTTTTTAGTCTAATGACATTCCAAATGGTTGAGATAATTGGGATCTTACTGGCATATTTAATAGGTATCCAAGTTATATTTGACTCCTTACAAATCTCAATGATTGTATCTTTAAATTGCAAGAAACGATTTTCTTTCTCAAAACTTATTAGAGTATATCTATAGTTGTGTTTTGAAATTTGTTTGATATATGGTAGAACTTGAGATTGACCAAGAGAATCAGTCATTCCATCGTATGAAACAAATAATATATGTTTTTTAAAAAATGATTTATTCACTTAAATTCTATGTATCAAATTATTTATTTAAAAATCCTCTCAAAAAAAGCTTTTGTACCTGCTATCAGTCTTTTAATTTGTCCTGAAGTACCTTCTGTATTTATATATATTGTATTGTGGTCTCCTGCTTTTTCATGTTCAGGTCTATCTTTTGTATAATAATACGTTGCCAACGATTTTCGTGTAACACCTTCTGGTGTATTCAATGGAGTAGGGTGTCCGTGAAAGGAAATTTCATTGGTTTCAAAAATCACACATCTATTAAAAACAGGAGAAACTCTATCAAGCATTACTTTATTTCCATCTGTAAAATCCCATAATTCGTTATGTCCTTGATATTCTTCTTTCCAATCTTTATTCAAATAAATAATTACATTAAGCCTTCTGTGGTATTTAGTTTTAGGATGGATATTATAGTCGACATGGACATTCAAAAAAGCACCATTTACCGATTGGTGTAACCCACCTCCAAATAAATCTGGATCTCCTAAGAGTGGTTCTTCAAAATCGGTAAGATTATCAAGCCACTGACAAAAATCTTTTCCATTTAACTCGTCAAATACTTGTTGCATAAATGACCCTGATTCAAATTTAGATTTTTGGAATTTATTTTTTTGATCTAGGTAGGTAGTACCATCCCATTCGCCTAATTCAACTGTTGGATAATTATCATGAATCTGATTTGCAATATCAATAGCTAAGAAATCTTCTATAACAACGTATTTGAATGGTTTTTTGGATTGAAAATCATTTTTTATTTCAGGGAGTCTTTTGTATAGGTCATCGTAATTAATTTGTGCCATATTTCGATATTTGAGTTAGAAAGATAATTAAAATATTTAATAAAAGTTGTTGTTAAAAATAACAAGAATTTTTAAGTAAATATATGATTCAAATCATTTTGAGAAGTGATTTGGAATTATGAAATTAAGAGTTATAAAA
>JBKCEW010000115.1:0-6504 GCA_046304235.1 Crocinitomicaceae bacterium
TGGTTTTGGAGAAGGACTTCATGAATTAGGGAAGAAAAATGAAAATGTTGTAGCGCTTTGTGCTGATTTAACAGGTTCATTAAAAATGGATGCTTTTGCAAAAGATTGTAATGAGCGTTTTTTTCAAGTTGGTATTGCAGAAGCTAATATGATTGGTATGGCAGCAGGGATGACCATTGGTGGTAAAATTCCATATACTGGAACTTTTGCCAACTTCTCTACTGGAAGAGTATATGATCAAATTCGCCAATCAGTTGCATACTCTAACAAAAACGTAAAAATCTGTGCTTCTCATGCTGGATTAACTTTAGGAGAAGATGGTGCAACACATCAAATTTTAGAAGATATTGGTATGATGAAAATGTTACCAAATATGACTGTAATTGTTCCTGCTGATTTTAACCAAACAAAACAAGCGACAATAGCAATTGCTGATTATGAAGGACCTGTATATCTTCGATTTGGAAGACCGGTAATGCCTATTTTTGTTAGACCTGACGCAAAATTTGAAATTGGTAAAGCAGACGTACTTATAGAAGGAACTGATGTTACAATAGTTGCATGCGGTCATATGGTGTGGAAATCAATTGAAGCAGCTAGAATTCTTGAAGAAAAAGGAATTTCAGTTGAATTAATCAATATGCACACTATCAAACCATTAGATGAAGCCACATTATTAAAATCATTAAATAAAACAAAATGTGTTGTAACAGCTGAAGAGCACATGATGGCTGGTGGTTTAGGAGAATCTGTAGCTCAAGTGATTACTAAAAACTTATTAGTACCACAAGAATTTGTAGCTGTAAATGATAGTTTTGGAGAGAGTGGTACGCCAATGGAATTAATGACAAAATACCATATTGATACAGCTGATATTGTTTTAGCTTCTGAAAAAGTGATTTCTCGTAAAAAATAATAACTTCATATGGATAAGGATTTATTTTTGAAAATTCAAGGTCAAACGAATCCTTATCCATATCTGATTGAAGTTGATTCAGCTAAAGGAATCTACATCTTTGACAAAACGGGAAAATCATATATGGATATGATTTCTGGTGTTGCTGTTACTAATGTTGGGCATAGTCATCCATCTATTATAAAAGCAATTAAAAATCAAATTGATAAACACATGCACGTCATGGTGTATGGAGAATTTATTCAAAATAGCACATTAGAATTTTCAAAAAAATTAGTTTCACTACTACCTGAAAACTTAAATTGTGTTTATCCCGTAAATTCTGGAACAGAAGCAAATGAAGCAGCAATTAAACTTGTTAAAAGAGTAACTGGAAGAACTGAAATAGTTTCTTTTCGAGGTTCATATCATGGAAGTACACATGGTTCATTAAGTATCTCTGGAAATGAAATTAAAAAACAAGCATTCAGACCACTTTTGCCTGAAATCAGATTTCTAAAACATAATAACATCAATGATTTAGAACAAATAACTTCTAAAACTGCAGGTGTAATCATTGAAACTATCCAAGGAGACGCAGGAGTACGAGAAAGTTCACATGAATTTTTAGTAGCATTAAGAAAGAAATGTAATGAAACGGGTGCTTTATTAATTTTTGATGAAATACAGTGTGGAATGGGGCGAGCAGGTAGTACGTTTGCATTTGAGCGATCAGGTATTATTCCTGATGTATTAACCCTAGGAAAAGCACTTGGTGGAGGTTTGCCAATTGGTGCTCTAGTTTCATCACGTGAATATTTAAAAGAGTTTACTTACAACCCAATGTTAGGTCATATCACAACCTTTGGTGGAAATCCTGTAATTTGCGCCTCGGCGAATGCTTTTTTAAATATTTTAACTAATGAAATTGATTTTAACGAAGTAGAACGAATTGCTTCAATACTTGAAAAAATGCTTTCTAATGAAGATGAAATCAAGGAGATAAGAAGAGTTGGAATGATGTATGCTTGTGATATGGAATCATTTGAACGAGTAGAAAAAGTGGTTAAAAGATGTTTAGAATTAGGATTAATTAGTTTTTGGTTTTTATCACATCCTTATAGCTTTAGACTATCTCCACCATTGAATATAAGTGAATTAGAAATGATAAAAGCTGGAGAAATTATTCTTCAAGCAATACAAGAAACAAAGTAAATTTGATATGCAAACTTCTCCATTAGTTGATTTGTTTTTTATAGACGGTTGTGGTCGTTGTAAACTATATAAAACAGCTGCTTGTAAGGTACACACTTGGAAACTAGAACTTCAAGCTTTAAGACAAATCGCTTTAAATATTGGTTTAACTGAAGAGTTAAAATGGAAACAACCTTGTTATACATTCAATGGTAAAAACATAATTATTGTGTCAGCTTTTAAAGAATCGTGCATTATTAACTTTATGAAAGGTGCACTTTTGAAAGATACCAAAGGAATTCTTGAAATGCCAGGTGAAAATTCAAATTCGTCTAGGTTTATAAGATTTACAAATATTGAGCGTGTTTTGGAATTACAGGAAACTATTCTTGATTATATAAAAGAAGCAATAGAAATTGAAAAATCTGGTGTAAAAATAATTTCTAAAAAAGTGGAAGAATATCCGATGCCTGAAGAATTAAATCAAGAATTTGAATCAGATATTGCTTTTAAAAACGCATTCTATTCATTAACACCAGGTAGACAAAAATCTTATTTAATATTTTATTCAGCAGCTAAACAAAGCGCTACTCGTACATCCAGAATTTTAAAATCCAAAGACGCTATTTTCAATGGTAAAGGAATGAACGAATATTAAAAAATTAACTATTCTAATTCTTGAATTAAAATAACTAGTTAAATCAACTTACTTTTGACTAATTACAAAATCTTTTCTAGAACCTTCAAAAATTCTAAACTTTCTGAAAGAACACTCTAAATCACCATTAAAAAGTTTGATTTTTTTATCTGGTTTTAAACCAATATTTTTTAGTGCTTCTTCGTTTGAAGATATTACCCAACAATCAAATCCTTTCATTTCTTTTTTAAACCAGTCACCTAAATGACCATACATCTCTTCTACCCTATCACCAATCCTTTCACCATAAGGTGGATTACAAATTAACACACCACCTTTTTCAGGTTGAGTTAATTCATCAAAAGAAGCTGTCTTAAAAGAAATTAATTTTAAAATAGGAAGACCTCTTAAGTTTCTTCTGGCTTTTACAATCATTTCTGGATCTTTATCAGAGCCGATAATTTCGAAATCTAACTCATTACATCGTTTATTGGCAGAATTATAAATTTCACCCCATAAAGTGGCATCAAAATTATTAAAGTTTTTAAATGCATAATGTTGTCTCTCAATATTTGAAGGAATTCCAGCTGCTAAAAATGCCGCTTCAATCAACAAAGTTCCAGATCCACAAAACGGATCCACAAAGGTTGATTTACGATTCCAATCTGAAAGTCTTATCATCCCAGCGGCTAACACTTCATTTAAAGGTGCATCACCTGTTTCTGTTCTATAGCCACGTTGAAATAATGGAACACCACTTGTATTTAATGAAATCGTTACAAAATTCTCTTTAATATATAAATCAAAAGCAACTTGAGGTGATTTAGTATTCACATCAGGTCTTTTATTTTCCTCATTACTGAAAGTATCTACGATTGCATCTTTCACTAATAAAAAGGGATATTGAGAATGTGAAAAAATACGAGAATGAACAGAACCACGAATAGCAAATGTTTTAGATGCATCAAAAAGTTTATTCCATTTGATCTTCATACATTCTTTATATAAATCCTTTTCTTCGTTGATCCTAAACTTTTTAAGCTCAACTAAAACATTTATAGCACAGCTTACATGTAAATTTAAAAAATAAACATCTTTCCAAATACCTTCTAACTGAACAGCACGATTTTGAATTTCAACATTAGTATAACCTAATTCAGCTAATTCTTCTTTTAACACATTTTCTAGACCAAAAAAAGTCTTCAATGTGATTTTAATTTTTTCCATGAATAATTGATTTCAATTCAAAGATACAATAAAGGTTTTAATCCTATAATTTTACTATATTCGTTTCTATAAACTTTGAAAAATATAAATTGAAACAATTCTTATTTCTTTTATTTTTATTATTAAGTTTTCAATCTTTTACCCAAAAAGTAGGTCTTGTACTCAGTGGAGGAGGCGCTATGGGATTTGCTCACATTGGTGTATTAAAAGCACTTGAGGAAAATCGAATACCCATTGATTATATTACAGGTGCTTCATCAGGTGCGCTTGTAGGAGCAATGTACGCTTCAGGCTATAGCCCTTCAGAAATCGAGAAATACGTCAAAAGTGAAAGATTTAAAATGATTGTTGATGGAACTTTGGAGCCACACAATAAGTTTTACTTTTACAATGAGGATGAAGATGCTGATATAATTTCCTTTGGTTTATCACTAGATAGTTTATACCAACGTATTTTACCAGCAAAGTTTAAAAATTCAACTTTTTTAGATTATCAAATGCTTGTTTACTTAGGAACTGTAAGTGAACACATAAATAATGATTTTTCTAAACTTTTAGTTCCTTTTCAGTGCGTAGCATCTGATATTACATCTAAAACTTCCATTTTACTAAAATCAGGCAAATTAAATGAGGCGGTCAGAGCATCAATGACTTATCCGTTTTTTATTCAACCAATTAAAATAAATCATCATTTATTATTTGATGGAGGTTTATATAATAATTTCCCCAGTAATATAATGGAAAGTTCTTTTGAACCAGATTTTATTATTGGAAGTAATGTATCCTCTAATGCTTCCCCACCATCAGAAACAGATATAGTCAGTCAAATAATAAACATGACTGTAACACCAACTAATTATTCGATTCCTAAAAATAAAGGAATTATGATTACCACAAAAACTGGAATCACCACTTTTAATTTTAATGAAATAGATAAGGCTATACAATCAGGCTATAATGAAACAATAAAGATTATTGATTCTTTAAAATTACATATCAAAAGAATTGAAAATTTAGAAAAATTGAATGAACGAAGATTGAAATTCAATCAAATTGGTAGAAAAATAATCATCTCAGATATTGAAACAGAAAACACGAATTTTTCATCTGAATATTTTATAAAAAAAAGTATTTTACCAAATAAATCAATATTGGATAGTGCAACTTTTGCAAAACATTACTTTCGTTTATCTGAAAATCCGGGAATTGATTTTTTATATCCTTCCTTTAAATTACAAAGTGATAGTACATATAAGCTTTTATTAAATTCAAGAAAATCAAAAGAACTCACCTTTGAAGTAGGTGGATTATTCTCTTCGAGATCAATAAATACGGGTTATCTAGGAATTAAAATAAACAGAATACATAAGAGAGATTATTTTTTTAAAGCTGAATCATATTTTGGAAAGTTTTATGGTTCAGCTAAAATAATTGGTAACGTAACTTTTCCGGCCAAGATACCAATAACCTTACAAACCTATTATGTAATTAACAGGTGGGATTATTACAAAAGTCTATCTAGCTTCTTTGAAGACGTAAAACCTTCATTTATAATTCAAAATGAAAATTATTTTGGTACTCTTTTTAAAACACCATTAGGTAATAATGGCAAAATTATTTTAGATTATCGAAAGTTTGATATTATTGACAAATACTATCAAACAGTAAACTTTACATCAAAGGATACATCTGATTTCACAAGGTTTAATGGATTTTGTCTAAAAATTCATACAGAAATAAATACACTTAATAGAAAACAATTTGCTAGTAGAGGAAAATTATATTCATTAAAATTTAAATATGTAAAAGGATTAGAAGATAGTGAATCAGGCTCAACTGCATCTAATAAATACATCATTTTTAAAAATCATTCATGGATAGTTGGTCAATTAGAAATACAAAAATTTATTATAAATCATAAGAATTATCATTTCGGTTTACACTGTAAATCAACTTTTTCTACACAATCTCTTTTTGCAAATTATACAGCATCTCTTTTAAATCTACAAGAGTTTTCACCTTTCCCTGATTGTCAAACCCTATTTTTACCAGAATATAGAAGCACAAAATTTATTGGATTAGGTATTAATAATATATTCTCAATTTATAAAAACATAGATTTTAGAACAGATATTTACCTATATCAACCATTTAGAAATCTTAATAAAACAAATGATATAAGCTTATACTATGAGAAAGCAAAATTATTTACTGAATATTTATTGTCAACAAGTTTAATTTATAGTTCACCCGTTGGACCAATTAGATTGACAGCTAATTACTTTCCTCAACAGAAAAATCCAATAAACTTATCACTTACCTATGGTTATCTATTATTCAATGAAAGAGCAATAAAATAATTATATAAAATCTTATACAGCTATTCTTTTATCATCTTCATCAATCATAGAGTTTATTTTTCAAACTATCATTTAAAGTTCCATTATTTAGTAACCAAATAATATAAGATTCAGGAATAAAAAGGATTAATTGATCTTTGTATTTACCAAAAGGCATTTTAAAATTAGCAAGTGTAACAAGTTCGTGTTGA
>JBKCEW010000116.1:0-16889 GCA_046304235.1 Crocinitomicaceae bacterium
TTAACAGACTTAGTCCATTTTGAAACAGATTTAAAATTAAATGTATGTACAGTAGAACTTGCATGACTTAATTTTAAATAAACCATTTTATCAAGCACAAACGCAGAATATCTTGATCTCATTAACTCTTCAGCAGATTGAGCATTAAAAATTGATGTGTGCATTTTACCACAACATTCTTCATAGTTTATTAAATGATTACAAGGACAATTCAAAATTCAAATAAATTATGTTAAATAGAATTACTTAATTTGATTGAATTTAATATTCAAGAGACTTTCTATTTTAAATATTTTCTTTGTTTCAGACTTTTCTATGAAAGCAATTGAAATTCCCTTATTCCCAGCACGACCTGTTCTTCCACTTCGATGCGTATAATTTTCAATATCGTCTGGTAATTCATAATGCAAAACAAAAGATAAACCTTTTACGTCAATTCCACGAGCAGCAATATCTGTACATACTAAGTATTGAAGTGTTCCTTTTTTGAACATTCGAATCATCTTTTCACGTTCAGACTGCATCAAATCTCCATGTAAAACACCAACATTCAAATGATTTTTTAATAGTTTATCATAAACAAATTGTGCTGATGCTTTTGTTCTCGTGAAGAAAATTCCATTTTTTTTAGGTTGTGTTTTTAAGAACATTTGTAAATATTCTATTTTCATTTTAGGTTGACAAATAAAATACTGATGTTCAATATCTAGATTAACAGTATTCTTTTTTGAAATTTGAAATCTTTTAGCATCTTTTGAAAGATAATTTGAAATAATTACTTCAAGATTATTTGGAATTGTAGCAGAAAAAAGCCAAGTAAAACTATTTAAATGGGTCTTTTTTAAAATTGTTTCGACATCCTTTTGAAAACCTAATTTAAGCATCTCATCCGCTTCGTCTAGTACAACTGTATTTACTTGATTTAAATTAATTGCGTTTCTATCCAACAAATCGATTAATCGACCAGGGGTTGCAACAATTATTTGAGTTGGTCTCGAAAGTTTTGAAAGTTGAATTTCAATTTTCTCTCCTCCAAATACAGCCGTTGAAAAGACACCATTCGTATATTTAGTTAGTTTAAAAATTTCTTTTTGAATTTGTTGACAAAGCTCTCTTGTTGGAGCTAAAATAAGTGCTTGAACAGCTGTATTATTTGAGTCTACTCGATTTATAATAGGAATTGAAAAAGCTGCAGTTTTACCTGTTCCAGTCTGAGCTTGACCTACTAAGTCGGAGTTGAACTCTAACAAATAAGGAATTACTAGAGATTGTATTTCAGTTGGTGACTTATAGCCTATTTCATCAATTGATTTTAACAGATAATCAGGTATTCCTATAATTTTAAATGTGTTTTGAGACATTATTCTGTTTCTCCTTCTAATTTTTCAAAATGATTTGACCAATAATCATTTAAGAATGATTGTAATTTTCTACCAAGTGAATTATAATATCTTTTAGTTCGATACCCCCCTACCCAAACAATTCCTCTGATTGCATTCGTGAAAAAAATTTCATCAGCAGCTAATAAGTTTTGTGGCATTATAGAACATTCATATACTTTGATTCCATGTTGAATGGCTAGATTAATCACCTGCATTCTCATTGTACCAGCTAAACAACCATCTTCTAAACCAGGTGTATACAAAACACCATTACTAACAATAAAAAGATTTGAATTCGAGCTTTCAATAATTACACCCTTTTCATTGGTTAACAGCATATCATCTAGGTTTTTTTCTTTGGCAGCTATGGCTGTCATAACATATAGAAGACCATTCTTAGTTTTAAAATTAGCTAAAAAATTATTTTGTTTTTTTTGATCCTGATATATATCTATCTCATATCCTTTTGAATTTAATTCAAAGTAATTAGCTTCATAAGGATAGATTTCAATAAAATAAGAAATTTCATTTGTTTCAGGAATATAAGTCCCCCCCAAGGCTCTATCAAGGGAAATTCTACATTTACCCCCCTCAGTAATTCCCGAGATATTAGTTAATTCAACTATTTTATCTTCAAAAAATTGAACAGTAAAAAAAGTGGGGAATCTCATTTTAATAGCTTTAGCTCCTTGAACCAATCTATTATAATGATTTTCTAAATTTATCGGTTTACCATTCATGATTCTTACGCTTTCAAAAAGACCATCTCCATAAAGATAAGATCTATTTCCTGCTGCTATTGTAGCACCTTTGTTAGGCAAAATGGCTCCATTATTGTTTACATATAATTCTTTCATTTTAGAAAATTAAATGGAAAAATAATTTGATTTTTTCAAAATTAATTAAAGCTACATAGAAAATGCCAAAAATGGCTCCTCCAATGTGAGCATCATGTGCAATATTTGATTTCCCTCTTTTCAAAGACCAATATTCAAATGCGAGGTAAATAGGTGCGAAAATATAAGCTGGAATATAGAATGGTAGAAAAATGATCCCAACTTCCATGGTAGGGTTCCACAACATAGATGCAAACAAAACAGAAGAAACTGCACCCGATGCACCTACAGAAATATAATTGATATTATTTGAATTTCTGATATATGGCCAAACAGTTGCTACAAGAGCACCGACAAAATAAATGATTAAAAAATGTAATTTCCCTATCACAACACCATAATTCAATATCAATTGATTTTCTATTAAACCACCAAACATATAAAATGAAAACATATTAAATAACAAATGAGGTAAATCTGCATGAAGAAAAGCATAGGTTATTAATCTATAATTTTCATTTTGATGTTTAACTTGGTATGGTATGAATGAAAATTTATAAAACATGATATCATCTTTGAAAACCTTAAAAGAAATCAATGAAGTTAATATTATAATAATGAAGGTTATACTCACAGTAATTTAATGAATTATAAAAAGGTAAATATAAACAAAGTTTAAATAAATCATTTACTATTTTATCATCGAAAATCAATTAAAAAAAACTGATTAATAGTAAAAATTTGAATTATTTTTGTCAAAAAAAATCAATGTCAATAATCGTATCCCCCTCTCTTCTATCTTGTGATTTTGCCAATATCCAACGCGATGTAGAAATGATAAATGCAAGTCAAGCTGATTGGTTTCATCTTGATGTTATGGATGGTGTTTTTGTTCCAAACATCTCTTTCGGTTTTCCAATCATAGAAGCAGTAAAAAAACATGCTACTAAACCTCTTGATGTTCATATCATGATTCAAAATCCTGACAAATACATTAACACATTCAAAGATTTAGGAGTAGACATACTAACCGTTCATTATGAAGCCTGTACCCACCTCCATAGAACGATACAATCTATTAAACAAACTGGAATGAAAGCAGGTGTAGCTTTAAACCCACACACACCGGTAACTTTAATACAAGATATTATTAATGATTTAGATTTGGTATTAATCATGTCTGTAAATCCTGGGTTTGGTGGTCAAAAATTCATACCAAATACTTTAAATAAAGTTGTTGAATTACGTGAATTAGCAAAAATTAAAAATCCATCCTTAATAATAGAGGTTGATGGAGGGGTAAATTTAGAAACAGGGAAAGAATTAGTAAAAGCAGGAGCAAATGCACTTGTGGCAGGAAGTTTTGTTTTTAATTCTACAAACCCATCTCAAACAATTATAGAGTTGAAGTCTTTATAATATTCTATTAAAACTAAATTGTTTGTTATTAATACTAAAATTATTTTCTTTCTCAATAAAGATAATTAAATTTGTATTTGAAACTGCTAACCCTAAATGCAGTAGTATTCATCCTTTCGTTAATTGGGGTTTTAACGAAATACAATTTTTAAAAGCCAGATGGCAAATAACAATTTAACAGGGCAAGGAGTTGCTGATTTTGACTGGGATGCATTAGCGCATGACGGTTACACACAAGTACAACGTTCAGAATATGCTGACAAGTACGAGGCTACATTAAGTTCAATCAATGAAAAAGAAGTAATTGAAGGTACAGTTGTAGTTTTAACAAAACGTGAAGCGGTAATTAACGTTGGTTACAAATCTGAAGGAGTTGTTCCAATTAGTGAATTCCGTTACAATCCTGATTTAAAAGTTGGAGACACTGTAGACGTATATGTTGAGTGTCAAGAAGACAAAGCAGGACAATTAATTATTTCTCACAAAACTGCTCGTATGCACAAAGCGTGGATTCGCGTGAATGATGTATTACGTACAGGAGAAGTTATTACTGGTTTTGTTAAATGTCGTACTAAAGGAGGTCTTATTGTTGATGTATTTGGAATTGAGGCATTCTTACCTGGATCTCAAATCGACGTTAAGCCAATTCGTGATTACGATGTTTACGTTGGTAAAAACATGGAATTTAAAGTGGTTAAAATCAACCAAGAATTCCGTAACGTTGTTGTTTCTCACAAAGCACTTATTGAGGCTGAATTAGAAGAACAGAAAAAACAAATTATCTCTGGTCTTGAAAAAGGTCAAGTATTAGAAGGAACTGTTAAAAACATTACTTCTTACGGAGTATTCATTGATTTAGGAGGTGTTGATGGATTAATTCACATCACTGACTTATCTTGGGGTCGTGTTAATCACCCTGAAGAAATCGTTGAGTTAGACCAAAAATTAAATGTTGTAATTCTTGATTTTGATGACGATAAAAAACGTATTGCTCTTGGATTAAAACAATTACAGGCTCACCCATGGGATGCTTTAGATGCTAACGTAAGTGTTGGTGATAAAGTTTCTGGTAAAGTTGTAGTTTTGGCTGATTACGGAGCTTTCGTAGAAATCGCTGCTGGAGTTGAAGGATTGATCCACGTTTCAGAAATGAGCTGGTCTCAACATTTACGTACTGCTCAAGATTTCATGAATGTTGGAGATACAGTTGAAGCAGTTGTTTTAACTTTAGATAGAGAAGAAAGAAAAATGTCTTTAGGTATTAAGCAATTAATGCCAGATCCATGGATGGATATTGAAGGAAGATATTCAGTAGGTTCTAAACACAATGCTAAAGTACGTAACTTCACAAACTTTGGAGTATTCGTTGAATTAGAAGAAGGTGTTGATGGATTGATTCATATTTCTGATTTATCTTGGCAAAAGAAAATCAAACATCCATCTGAATTCTGTAAAGTTGGTGACGAAATGCAAGTTGTTGTATTAGAAATCGATCGTGAAAACAGAAGAATCTCTTTAGGTCACAAACAATTAGAAGAGAATCCATGGGATGTATTTGAAACTATCTTCGGAGAAGGTTCTGTACACCAAGGTACTATCATCGAGACAAAAGATAAGTCTGGAATCGTTTCTTTACCTTATGGTGTTGAAGGAATTTGTCCTGCAAAACATTTAAAGAAAGCAGACGGATCTAACGCTAAAATAGAGTAAACTCTAGATTTCAAAGTAATTGAGTTCAATAAAGAATCTAAGAAAATTGTAGTTTCTCATACTCGTACATTTGAAGAAGGTGATGATAAACCAGCTGCATCTGCTGCTAAAAAAGGTGGAAACACAACGGCACAAGCTGTAAAAGCAATCAACCAAAGTACTGAAAAATCTACTTTAGGTGATTTAGATGCTTTATCAGCATTGAAAGATAAAATGGATGGTAAATAATTAATATTTACTTTTTAATCTATGGCCTCGTTGGAAACAACGGGGCTTTTTTATTTATACGTATCAAAAATTTGAACCTAGTTTAATTTAATTGCTACAGTATATAATTTGTAATATTAGAAATGATTAACTAAAACAAAATTAAAATGTTATATTAACACTCATTTATAATTTAGAAATTCATTGTAATTTTTATAAAGTCAATCCAAATTTAAAATTCAATTCAATGTTTGAGTGTTATCACAAAGGAGGATGAATAAATATTAAACTAAACCTCATTAAATTTAATAAAATATAAAAAGGGTGTCTCGAAAATCGGACACCCTTTATTATAAAGTTTAATCAGTTAATTAATAATAAATCTTACGCTGTACTTTAGTAATGTACTTAGCTAAACGAATTACTTGTTTTGTATAACCAAATTCATTATCATACCATACATATAATACTATATTTTCTTGATCTGGAGAAACGATTGTTGCGTTTGAATCATAAACTGAACAACATGTATTTCCAATAATATCACTAGATACTAATTCAGGATCAAATGAGTAGAAAATCTGATTAACTAAATCACCATTCAAAGCAGCGTCTTTCAACATTGCATTGATTTCCTCAATGTTAGTCTTTTTCGCAACATTTAAATTCAATATTGCTAATGAACCATTTGGAGTTGGTACACGTACAGCGTTAGCAGTTAATTTATCCTTTAAACTTGGAATAACTTTTGTAACTGCATTTCCAGCACCAGTTGATGTAATTACCATATTGATTGCAGCAGAACGACCACGACGAGAGCTCTTATGCATGTTATCCAACAAGTTTTGGTCATTAGTGTAAGCGTGAACTGTTTCAATATGTCCTTTAACAACACCTAAATGATCGTTAATTACTTTTAAAACTGGAGAAATAGCATTTGTAGTACATGAAGCAGCAGAGTAAATATTTTCATTATCTAAATCTAACTCAACTTGATTGATACCATAAACTACATTTGGAATTTCTTTTCCAGGTGCTGTTAACAATACTCTTTCAACACCTTTAGCTTTTAAATGTCTTGATAAATCTGCTCTGTTTGTGAAAGCACCTGTATTATCAATCAATAATGCATTATTGATTCCATAAGCCGTATAATCAACTTCTTCTGGAGATGGAGCATCAATCATTTGAACGATTTGACCATTGATAACTAAAGCTCTTTTTTCTAAATCCACTTCAACTGTACCTTTGAAAGATCCGTGAACTGAATCATTTTTCATTAAAGCAGCTCTTTTAATAATATCTTTATCAGTAGCACCACGAGTAACAATTGCACGTAAACGTAATTGTTGACCTTTACCAGCTTGCGTGATTAATTCTCTTGCAGCTAATCTACCAATACGACCAAAACCATATAAAACAACATCTCTAGGTTCAATTGGATCATTAGAAACAACATTAAAACCAGCTAATTTACTATCTAAAAATTCTCTTTTAGAAGCATACTTAGCTTTTTCAGAAATCCACTCAGCAGAAAGTTTACCAATGTCCAATTTAGCAGGAGCTAAATTCATATTATAAATTTCGGTTGCTAATTCAGAAGAAGTAAATACGTCAATTTCTTTACCAACAACATTTTTAGCGTAATCATGTAAGTTTAACAATTCAGAAACAGTTCTGTCTAATAAATGATTTCTAAAAAGTACTAGCTCAATACCTTTATCGTACAATAATTCACCTGTTTTGCTTGCTAACACAACCGCAGCACGCTCCTTTTGAACATGGTCATTCAAAACTTTCTCATAACTAACAGCAGACTCCATTTGTTTGATTTTTGATTTAAAAAAATTATAATTAAAAAACGGCTGTGTATTTTACTACATCAGCCGTCGATTTTATCCTAGATAAGATTTTAACAATTTATTTCGAGATGTATGTCTTAATCTACGAATTGCTTTTTCTTTAATTTGTCTCACTCTTTCTCTTGTAAGATTAAATTTAGCTCCAATTTCTTCAAGAGTTAAGCCATGATTCATTCCTATACCGAAAAACAATCTGATGATTTCACGTTCTTTATCGGTTAGTGTACTTAATGAACGCTCAATTTCTTTTTGTAGAGATTCAGCCATCAAGGCATGATCCGCTTTTGGAGCATCAGAATTTGCCATTACATCCATCAAAGTACCACCATCTTCAGAAGTTGACAATGGAGCATCCATAGAGACATGGCGACCTGAAACGTTAAGACTTTCTTTAATTTTATCCTCAGGAACTTCTAAAGCTTCTGCCAATTCTTCAGCAGAAGGTTGTCTTTCGAATTCTTGTTCTAATTTAGAATAAGCCTTATTGATTTTATTCAAAGAACCAACTTGATTTAAAGGTAAACGAACTATTCTAGCTTGCTCAGCTAAAGCTTGTAAAATAGATTGTCTAATCCACCAAACAGCATATGATATGAACTTAAACCCTCTAGTTTCATCGAATTTTTGTGCAGCTTTAATCAATCCAAGATTACCTTCATTAATTAAATCTGGCAATGTTAATCCTTGATTTTGATATTGTTTAGCAACTGAAACAACGAAACGTAAGTTTGCTCTAGTTAATTTCTCCAAGGCTCTTTGGTCACCTTGTTTGATTTTTCGGGCTAATTCTACTTCTTCTTCAGCAGTAATTAGTTCCTCTCTACCAATATCTTGTAAATATTTATCTAAAGATTGGCTTTCGCGATTTGTAATCGACTTAGTAATTTTAAGTTGTCTCATTTCAAATAAAACTCTTTTTTATTCAGGATTGACCAAAAATAATAGGCTGCAAATGTACAATCAATTTTCGCGTAATTCCAAATTTATTTAAGCCAAATTAACTAAAAGTGAATAAGTCAATATTGAATTGTTAATTGTTACCATTTAAATAAAAAACGAGGGAAGAAAATTTTTGTTTCGTTCCCTCGTAAATTTTATATCATTAAATCAGAATTATTGCTTTATAATCCAAATCCAATATAATCTTTTTTTCCACTTTTAGTCATCACTTCAAGTAGCACCCCTTTGTTTCCAGAACTTAGTTTTGAAGTTAATTGTTCAACACTTTCAACTGGTTCGTTATTTAATTTAGTAATAATCATCCCCTCTTCTAAACCGAGTCCTTTTAATTTACCTGTACTTATTGTTTTAATTTTAACTCCATAAGAAACATTCAACTCTTTCTTTTCTTTGTCTGTAAGATTAATAAAGGTCGCTCCAAGTGCACTATTTTTGGTGATTTCATTTTTACTCATCAATTTTGTCTCGCCCTCCGAATTTCTCAATGTAACCTCAACAATTTCCTCTAATCCTTTTTTATTTCTAATTGTTAAGTTTACATTATCACCTGGTCTTCTCTTGCCAATCTCTTCTTGTAATGATGCCACAGAATTTACTTCTTTTGTGCCAACCTTAAGTATTACACAATTTTCCTTAACTCCAGCTTTATCAGCACTTCCATCTTCATTTACTTTTAAAATAAAAACTCCTTTTAAAGATGGTAAATTATGTTTTTCTTTAATTTCTTGGCTAATATCTTGAATTTGTACTCCTAAAAAACCTCTTTGCACAACACCATAGTCAATCAAATCACGCATTACTTTATTAACTAAATTTACGGGAACAGCAAATGAATATCCAGAATAACTACCTGTTTGTGAGGCGATAGCTGTATTAATACCTACTAATTCACCTCTTGTATTTACTAATGCTCCTCCACTATTTCCTGGATTAACGGCAGCATCAGTTTGAATAAATGATTCGATAGGAACCACGTTTTGTCGTGATCTATCTGCTAATAAATTTATATTTCTAGCTTTAGCACTCACGATACCTGCTGTTACTGTAGATGTTAAATTAAATGGATTACCTACAGCCAATACCCATTCTCCAATCTTTATATCATCACTATTCCCTATTGGTATCGCTTTCAATCCATTTGCATTGATTTTTAAAATTGCAATATCAGTTGATGGATCAGCACCTACCACTGTAGCACTATACTTTGAATTATCGTTTAAAATAACTTCTATTTCACTTGCATTATCTATTACGTGATTGTTAGTTACTATATACCCTTCCGAAGAAACAATAACACCAGAACCTGAACCAGAACCATATTGTTTAAATTCTTTATTTCCAGAACCTGGTCCGTAAAAAAATTCAAAAAACGGATCTGTTTGCATCGTTGTTTTAACCACTTTCGTAGTAACGTGGACTACAGAATTGATTGTGTTTTCTGAAGCATCAACAAAATTATCAGGCATACTCGGAGCACTATACATAGCTGTGGATCTAGCATAATAATCTTTGTTTCCATCAATCACTTCATCTGATAAACTAGTATTGTAAGGTTGAGCAAAGAACAAGTACATACCCATTGGAATCATACCTCCTAAAATCCCAACTCCTAAACTTTTCCATTTTGTATTCATAATGTTTGTTTTAAATCTTATACAATATTAATGCACTATTTGAAAAAATATTTTCTAGTACTTGTTAAGGATTGTTAACAACATGATTAGTTTAACATTTTTTTAACCAAATCTCATCCCCAAACCTAGTTCGAGGTAATCTGCATTTCCCCAATGTGATTTTAAAGTAGTATTCAATACAAATCTGTTTAAAAAAGTATACCTCAATCCCACACGATGGTATAATTTATCATTCAAATTAAACGTATCGTATAAGTAATGTCCCATTCCAACTACAAAATGTAATTTTTCTAAGGTTAAAACATAACCTAAATATACTCCAGTTTTTAAATTACGCTTCACATAAATTTCTTTATCAGCTAGTAATTTAATATCAGCCTGATTATCCATTATATCAAATCCTACTTCCAATCCAACTGGCAATGAAAAAATATGTTGATAAGCAATGGTAGCTCCTATTACTTTAAAATTTTCATTTAAATAATTAAAGATTTGCTTTTGCCCCATAAAACCTAGAAAATACATATAATCTCTCTTTGTTTTTGAGGTGTCGTTTATTTCTTTTGAAGACTGATATAATTCTAAATTCAATTTATTTTTTGAAAAATGATATCCAACTGAAATAGATGTCTGAATCATATTCAACCCTAGATTTGGTGCTTCTAAAGCAGCATTACTTAAATGCGTTAACTCTACCCTTAATCCATAAGAAAATTTATTCCATGAATATAAATACTGAAGACCTCCAATTGCTAAACAATTAAAACGCGAAGATAAAGCGATATTAGCAGGATTGGTATTTAAATCGAATGGTTTAGAAACTTGAGCTAAACCAAGTTTTAAATTCAAACTAAATCTATGATTTTGATAATTTATAAAAGGCAATTCAAACAAAGATGTAAGTCCTGAACATTTACCTAACACAAGATTATTTCCTAAATTCGAATGGTAAAAAGTCAACCCAATTTTAGGTTTTTTATAAGTTAAATGCCACTTTTTTGAACCGCTTACTATTTTATAAACTGAAAAATCAAATCCTAATACGTTTTCTTGAGGAAGCTGTTTAATAACAGGTCGATGTGGAACTAATACACCTACTCTTCCACCAAATTCTAATCCATAGTTAGCCTGCCCTATCGATTTAAAATCAGAGAGAATTAATAAAAGAATTACTAAAAATAAGATTTTCACAAATTAAAGATAAAAAAAGGCTGATTCAATAGAAACAGCCTTAATCAATTTATTAAAAAAGTCTTTAATGTTTAGCTGCTAAATATCTCTCAGCATCTAGAGCAGCCATACAACCCGTACCAGCAGCTGTAATGGCTTGACGATAATTCTTATCTGCTGCATCACCGGCTACAAACACACCTGGAACGTTTGTTCTTGAAGTACCTGGCTGAGCATATTTAATATAACCAACTTCATCTAAATCAATATATTCCGCAAAAATATCTGTATTCGGTTTATGACCAATTGCTACGAAAAATCCTGTACATGGTATTTCTCTAATTTCTCCAGTAACAACATTTTTTACTCTTGCTCCAGTAACACCATTATCATCACCCAAAACCTCTTCTGTTTCAGTATTAAACAAAATCTCAATATTTGGCGTGTTTTTCACTCTATCAGCCATGATTTTAGAAGCTCTAAATTCATCCTTTCTAACCAACATTGTAACTTTAGTACATAATTTTGATAGGTAATGTGCCTCTTCGCAAGCAGAATCTCCAGCACCTACAATAACTGTTTCTTGTCCTCTATAAAAGAAACCATCACAAACAGCACATGCAGAAACACCACCTCCCATTTCTAGGTATTTTTGTTCAGAAGGTAACCCTAAATATTTTGCAGATGCTCCTGTTGAAATAATTACTGTTTCAGCATGAATTTCGTGACCAGATTCTGTCCAACATTTGTGAACTTCACCAGAAAAATCAACTTTTGTGATAAATCCAAAACGAACATCTGTATCAAATCGCTTAGCTTGAGCTTCTAACTCTAACATCATTGCAGGTCCTGTTATACCTTCAGGATAACCAGGGAAGTTTTCTACTTCATTGGTTGTTGTTAATTGTCCTCCAGGTTGCATCCCTTGATACATAACAGGTTTCATATCAGCCCTTGCAGCATAAATTGCAGCAGTATATCCCGCAGGACCAGATCCAATAATTAAACAAGTTACTTTTTCTATTTCTTGGTTACTCATAATATCAAAATTTATTGTCGCGAATTTAATACAAAAGTTTTTAGTGAAAAGTTTAATTTACATATTCTGTGACGTAATTAACAAATATTTCAAAATGTATCATTATATTGATTTAATCAGATAATTTTAATAGCAAAAATTATCAAATTAATTTGAACTTTATAAATATATGTTAAACTTCAGTAAAGCTCATTTAGATTGGAATACATTTTTACATGAAGAACAATCAAAAGACTACTTCAAAATTCTTAAAAATACATTAGAAGATGAATTCGATAATCACATTATTTTGCCTGAAAAAGATGTTATTCTAAAAGTATTAGAATTATCTCCTAAAAACATTAAAGTAGTTATTTTGGGACAGGATCCCTATCCTACTTTTGGACATGCAAATGGTTTGAGTTTTTCAGTAAATAATAAAGTAGCCCCTTTACCCAAAAGTTTGTCTAATATCTATAAAGAATTAAAAAAAGAATTTCCAAATTTCAATCCTTCTAATGGAAACCTAGAAAAATGGTTCGAACAAGGTGTATTCCTTCTTAATACAATTTTAACTATCCGTCAAGGACAACCTTTAAGTCATAAAAGAATTGGATGGGAACTTTTCACAATAAACATAATAAAGTACCTTCAAAATCAACAAAAAGATATTGTTTACCTATTATGGGGGAAAAATGCACATTTGTATGAAAACTATATTGATAATAGCAAAAATTTGATAATCAAAACCTCTCATCCATCTCCATTAGGCTATACTAAATCTGGAATAGATTTTATACCATTTAAAGACAGCAATCAATTTAGAGAAACTAACCTATACCTTTCATCAAATAACAAAGGAGAGATTCATTGGTAATGCTTTGAATTCACTATATTTGCGCTCAATTTTATTGTTATTAATAACTACTTTCAAGTAATATGAGTCAACTACTTCAAAATGATTTGATTTTGCGTGCCGCACGTGGAGAAAAAATTGAAAGATATCCAGTTTGGTTAATGCGTCAAGCAGGAAGAATACTACCCGAATACAGAGCAGTACGTGCATCATTATCAGGTTTCAAGGAATTAGTTGAAACACCAAAATATGCCGCTGAAGTCACAATTCAACCAGTTGATTTATTGGGAGTTGATGCTGCTATCATTTTTTCAGACATTTTAGTAGTTCCAGAAGCAATGGGATTAGAATATCAAATGCTTGAACAAAAAGGTCCTTGGTTTGAAGAAACTGTTAAAACTGAAACAGATTTAAAATTAATTGAAGACCAATTTGATGTAGAAGATCGATTAGGATATGTATTAGAAGCTATAAAACTAACAAACAAAGAGTTAAACAACAGGGTTCCTCTAATTGGTTTTGCAGGTGCACCTTGGACAATATTTTGCTATATGGTTGAAGGAAAAGGATCTAAAACATTTTCAGAATCTAGAAAGATGCTGTATACTAATCCTTCTTTGTCTCATGCCTTGTTAGACAAAATCACTACTGTAACTATTAACTACCTTAAAGCACAAATTAAAGCTGGAGCTCACATGCTACAACTTTTTGATTCTTGGGCAGGTATTCTAGGCACGAAACAGTATGAAGAATTCAGCATGCCTTATATTCGTAAAATAGCCAATGCAATTAATCAAGAAGTTCCATTAACAATTTTTTCAAAAGGTGCTTTGACATCATTAGAGTCGATTGCTTCTACGAATTGTAATACTGTTGGTTTAGATTGGAATATGGATATTCCTACTTTCAGAGAAACTATAGGAGAATCTAGAACAATACAAGGGAATTTAGACCCTTGCGCACTTTATAGCTCTCATGATGATGTTCATAGATTAACAACTAATTTATTAGATAGTTTTAAAAGTCAGCGACATATTGTAAATTTAGGTCATGGAGTATATCCTGATGTTGATCCAGAAAAAGTAAAAACATTTATTCAAACAGTTAAAGACTACCATTTATAAACCATAAACAAATTAAAACAATTACTTTTTTCAAATTTTTATACAAAATAAATTAAAATTGAATATGAAAAATTTACAACTTTTTTTTAGCATTTTTATTTCAATCTACACCATAGGTCAAGACAATAATTTTATTGAAAACGGCAGTTTCGAATCAACAAAAGGCAAATTGAAAGGTTTAGGTGGAATTGACATTTCAGAAGGTTGGTTTTCACCTACATCCTTTAAAGCCGATATTTTTAATAATGATAATAAAATTCCTGAAATTGCAACAAACGCAAATAAATTCGGAAAGGAAGATCCTAAAAATGGAGATAAGTATGCCGGAATTGTAGCGTTTTCTTATGGTGATAAAATGCAAAGAAGCTATATTTCAAAAGAATTGAAATATCCTATGCAAAAAGGAATGAAATATTGTGTTTCAATGTATGTTTCGCTTGCTGAATTATCTAAATATGCTTCCAACCAATTAGCTTTTCAATTCACTAGCAAAGCTTTACAACAAGAAAAAGGAGCTTTAATTGGTCCTTCTCACATTCTACACCCTCAGAAGAAAGTGATTAGTGCTACTTATGGATGGGAAAAAATATGCGGTACTTACATTGCAGAAGGTGGTGAAAAGTTTGTTACTATAGGAAATTTCACAAACAATGAAGGTACTAAAAACGAAAAGACAGGAAAAACAACTTTCAAAGGTATACCTGTTATTGCAGCTTACTACTACATAGATGATATAAGTATTTTACAAACAGACCCTAAAAAGAATTGTGATTGTGGCGGAAATCAAGATCAAGTTTCCGATGCTTTTTATCATAAAATTATAATGCTTGAAGATAGAATGGATGCTATTCAGAGAATCGAAGCACACACCACTTTCTTTCCATTCGGTCAAGCACTATTGCAAGAGGCAAACAAAGCTACTATCAATGTTGTGATTGATTTGATGAAAAATAATCCTGAATACAAACTTGAATTATTTGGACACATTGATTCTGTTGAGCAAGTTTTATCTCTTAAAAGACCTGCATTTGCTGATTTAGCACACAAAAGAATTCGTTCTGTAATGGAGTATATGATTAGTGAAGGAATTACAAAAGAACGTTTTATAGCAACACCAACAGATGTTGTAGAACCAAATGAAGAAATTTTACCTGAAGACGATGAACATTTGAAAAACGCTAAAAATAGACGTGTTATGTTCAAAGTTGTATTAGAACCAAATAAATAAAAATGTATAAATTTTCGCCAGGAGAAATCGTTGGATTCCTGCACGAAAAAGGAAAGGCAGAAATCCTAGATTACATAAATAACTTCCAAGTTAGAATCTTAAATGACCTTGGATTTGAAGAAATTAGACCTGAAAATGAGTTGATAAAGATTTTTAGTGACGAATACATTAACCCACCTTCAGATATTGAGATAATTAAGACCTCCAAACCAAAAAAGAATAGTATACTAACTAATTCATTGGTTACAAAAACAAAGGAAAGTAAATGGGAAATTGATTTACATATTGAACACTTACTAGATTCTCATAATGGACTTAGTAATACTGAAATTTTATTAAAGCAACTCACTCATTTCAGGAGTACTTTCTCTAAAGCTAAATCACAAAGAATTAATAAATTAATAATTATACATGGTGTAGGTGAAGGTGTCTTAAAAAATGAAATTAGGATGTTTTTAGCTCGTCAAGAACACATTGAATTTTTCGACGCTTCTTACCTTGACTATGGTAAAGGAGCAACCGAAATACGGTTTTATCATTCAAAATTTTAGTTATGATCTTATTATCTCCAGCTAAGTCTTTAGATTACAGTCAATCAATTCCGAATAAACCTTTTATTTCTCAACCTGTTTTTATTAAGGAAAGTGAGAAATTAGTTAAAAAACTAAGAAAATTTTCTTCAAAAAAATTAGAGAAATTATATCATGTTTCTAGTGAAATAGCTAGTTTAAATTATGATCGTTTTCAGCAGTGGGAACAACCATTTGAAGAAAAAGAATTAATAAAACCGTGTATTGAAGTCTTTAACGGAGAAGCATATAAAGGTTTAAATCCATCTTCCTTTACTGAAGAAGAACTAGAGTATGCCCAAGAACATTTGCGTATCTTATCTGGACTTTACGGAATATTAAAACCTCTCGATTTGATGTTTCCATATCGACTTGAAATGGGAACAAAATGGGAAATAGATTCCAAAAATAAAAATCTTTATGCATTTTGGACTGAAAAAATCACCAAACAACTAAAAGCCGAAAAACCAGCTTTTATCATCAATGTAGCTTCAAATGAATACTTCAAAGCAATTGATTTTAAAAAACTTGGAATTAAAACTATAATCCCAGTATTCAAAGATTTTAAGAATGGTGAATATAAGGTAATTATGATGTATGCTAAGCATGCTCGAGGAGCAATGGCTCGTTTTTGTATTCAGAATAGAATATCAGACATAGAGCAAATTAAATTATTCAATGCTGACGGATATTCGTATAATGATTTGTTATCAAATGAAAACGAGTGGGTATTTACCCGCTCGTAATCACTGATGATGTTTAGTTTAGATTTAATTTGAAACGAATGTCATTGTATTGAAATGACTGAACTGACCTACTTAAAGCTAATATAGACTCTATACAGGCTAAACTTGGTTCATTTTTCTCGTATTCGTAAGTTAGAGAGTAATTATCTTCCATATAATATCTATTGA
>JBKCEW010000117.1:0-9861 GCA_046304235.1 Crocinitomicaceae bacterium
GATAAATTGACCAGTTTTTTTCGAAATAATCTTCTTCTAATTCAGTATTCATAATAAAAGAAATCTCCGCATTTTTATCTATCCAATTAATATGAACTAAACCTCCGTAACCAATACAAACATCATTTTTCAAAAATGAAAAAAGCAATTGATTTGGTTTTTCTTGTTCAAATAGTTTTGATATGACATTATTGAAATAATTATTTTGATCATCAATCGTTAGTGGCTTTACTTGGCGCAGGTGGTAAATTTGCTCATTTCGCCATTTCATGATGTCTAATCGATCCTCAAAGCGTATTGGAACGATTTTATATTCGTTGAAATTAAATTCGTTTTGATTTAAACATTTGTATTTAATCATTTCGAGAACTATTTATCAATTCGAATTTCATTTCTGCTAACCTCCAATCTACCTCTGAATCAATATCTTGACCCTCAAGTTCTGAAATCACAATGGATCCTGTATTATTTGTTAATAACGTTCTTTCTTGTATGCAGCGTTTAGTATTTAACCAATAAAATTGTCCTGCATCATGATAACTTTTTTCTAAATCTTGAGTCCTTGAAAAACTATATTCGGGTTTAAAAAAAGTTGTTTTATGGTTGGTGTCAATTTTCAAAGCACGTTGAATTGGGAACCCAAATGCTAATACTGGAAAAACAGAATCAAACCCTTTTTCAACCAATAGATTATAGCTCTCTTGTAGTTTAATCTCTGACACAAATGGAGCACATGAATAAATACAGCAAGTATATTCAAAATCCATACCTACCTCTAAGTAATAAGAAATAACCTCATTAATCACATCAAATGTCGTTGCAAAATCAGATGAATTAACTTCTGACCTTAAAAAAGGTACTTCTGCACCATGTCTTTTCGCAATTTCAGCAATTTCTAAATCATCTGTAGAAACCATTACTACATCGAAAAGTTTTGAATTTAATGCAGCCTCTATAGAATAAGCAATTATAGGCTTACCTAAAAAATGCTTAATATTTTTTCTAGGAATTCTTTTACTACCTCCTCTTGCTGGAATTATACAGAGTCTACTCATTATAAAATTCTTTTATTAATTCAATTATGAACGTTAGTTCATCTTCTTTCAATGTTGGGTACATAGGTAGACTAATACAACCTTTGTAATATTCTTCAGAGACAGGACAATCACCCTCTTTCCATCCAAATTGTCTGTAATAAGGCATCAAATGACAAGGGATATAATGAATTTGTGCAAAAATTTTGTGTTCTCTTAAAAAATTGTACAAACCTAATCTGTTTTCGACCTCTAAAATGTATAGATGATAAGCATGCCCTTCAATTTCTCCAGATTGGCCAAAAATATACTTAATATTTTTAAATGCTTCATTGTATATTTTAGCAATTTCTCGTCTTCTAATAATTCCTTCTTCCGCTCTTTTTAGTTGACTTAGGCCTAATGCTGCTTGAAAGTCCGTTAAACGATAATTATACCCTAATTCTTGCATTTCCATATACCATGAAGGGTAAGATTCTTTACCACCCGCAAATTCAATAGAGTTTGTATAACTAGCTTCATTTTTTGTTATACCGTGTGTTCTAAGTTTTAATAGTCTATTATATAAATCTTCATCATTCATGGTAATCATACCACCTTCGCCAGATGCAATATGTTTAACAGGGTGAAAAGAGAAAATAGCAAGATCTGCAAATTTACCATTTCCACAAGTTTGTTTTTCGTTATTTGAATCAATAAAATATCCTCCAGGTGAGTGACACGAGTCTTCAATTATCCACAAATCAAATTCATTTGCAAGAATTTTAAATTCTTCTAAATTTACTGCTCTTCCTGCAAAATCAACTGGGATAATTCCTTTGTAAGTTCCTTTTGGAGCATTTTCGAGTAGATTTCGAACTGAGTCGATGCTCAATAGGTAAGTATCAGGGTCTATATCCCCAAAAACCACTTCTCCACCGCAATAGCGAACACAATTGGCAGATGCAGCAAAAGTGATTGGAGTTGTAATTACTTTATCACCCTGTTTTACATCTAAAGCCATCGCGCACAAATGCAGTGCAGCTGTTCCATTTGCAAGAGCGACAGCATATTTTGCACCTACATATTCGGCAAACGCCTTTTCAAATTCCGCAATCTTTGGACCTTGGGTTAGGAAATCTGACTTTAGGGTTTCAATCACTATTTGGATGTCTTCATCCGTGATATTTTGACGACCGTATGGAATTACATTCATAAAATTAAACTTCAAACGTTGGATCTACATGTTCTTTGATCAACTCTCTTAATGAGTCAATTGTTTCCCATTCTGTATTTGTTCCCGAATCATAAGCAAATCCCTCTGGCACTAAAGTAGCATTGAAATGAGTTACAAAATCTTCTACTTTCCAGTTTGGTGTCTGTGGAATGATGACAAAGTATTTTCCAAGATCATAGGTAAAAAATGAATCAGAAGAAGTAATCATTTCTTCGTGTATTTTTTCCCCGGGACGAATTCCGATTACTTTGTGTTCACATTCTGGTCCGATTGCTTTAGCAATGTCAGTAATACGGTATGATGGAATTTTAGGGATAAAAATTTCTCCACCCCATGCAGTGTCCAAAGCATGTAATACCATATCAACACCACCTTGAAGGGAAATATTGAAACGTGTCATACTCTCAACGGTAATTGGAAGAATTCCATCTACTTTCTTTTTCTTGAGGAAAAAAGGAATTACAGAACCATTTGATCCCATAACATTTCCATAACGTACAACTGAGAATTTTATATCGTGTTTTCCTCTAATATTGTTAGCAGCGACAAACAATTTATCAGAAGTTAACTTGGTTGCACCATATAAATTGATTGGAGCACAAGCTTTATCTGTTGAAAGAGCAACAACATGTTTTACACCTGTCTGAATAGCAGCTTGAATCACGTTTTCTGCACCGTTCACATTTGTTTTTACACATTCATCTGGATTATATTCTGCAATGTGAACGTGTTTCATTGCTGCTGCATGAATAACATAATCAATCCCCTCAAAAGCACGAATTAATCTTTCACGATCTCTCACATCTCCAATGAAAAATCTCATTTGAGGATACTTACTTACTGGATAATCCTGAGCCATTTGAAACTGTTTTTGCTCATCTCTCGATAAAATTACCAATCGTTTAACATTAGGCCATTTAGTGAGTATATTTTCAACTAATGCTTTACCTAAAGAACCTGTTCCTCCAGTAATTAAAATTGATTTTTCTGATAAATCCATATAAGTTAATAATTTAAATTGTTGTATTAATTAAAACAACCCCAATACCATTCAACTGCTTCTTTTAAACCATCCTTTAGATTATGAGACGGATTGTAACCAAGCATTTTTTTTGCTTTTTCGATTGATGCGTGTGAATGAGGTATATCACCCAAACGATCGGGTCCATGTATTATATTTACTTTGCTGATATCATTATTGTAAATAGATAAATATTTTTTCAACAAGGATGTCATTTCGAGCAAATTTGTTCTCTCTCCAACAGCAGTATTAAAAATCTCTCCTATAGCTTCTTTATTTTTTGTTGTTGCAGCTAAATAATTCATTTGCAAAACATTATCTATATAAGTAAAATCCCTTGAATTTGTTCCATCTCCATTAATAGTTGGTGATTCTAAGTTTATGAAAGATTGAGTAAATTTAGGAATTACTGCAGCATAAGCACCATTCGGATCTTGTCTTCTACCATACACATTAAAATAGCGTAAACCAATGGTTTCTAAGCCATAATTTTTATAAAAAACGTCTGCATATAATTCATTTACGTATTTTGTAATTGCATAAGGTGAAAGTGGCTTACCAATAATCTCTTCTACTTTAGGTAAAGATTTAGAATCTCCATACGTTGAAGAACTTGCAGCATAAACAAAACGTTTAACTTTTTCATCTCTTGCTGCTACTAACATGTTTAAAAACCCGTTAATATTGACATCATTGGTGGTTTGAGGATCGTTTATTGATCTAGGTACTGAACCAAGTGCTGCTTGATGAAGCACATAATCACAACCTAAAACTGCTTGTTTACAGGTTTCAAAATTTCTAATGTCACCCTCTATAAATCTAAAATCTGGATTGTTAAGATAATCCTCAATATTCTTTCTATAACCTGTAGATAAATTATCAAGACAAACAACACTATAACCTCCTTTTCTCAAAAAGAAATCACACAAATTTGACCCAATAAAACCTGCACCACCGGTAATTAGAATTTTTATTTTAGAATCGAACGACATTTAAATAATTCTTAATACAATTAAATACATAAATAATATGTACTTATTTTAATCTGTAAAGTTAAGAATTTTATATTTAATAAGTTCGTCTTTAATTAACCACAAGATATCTGTATAAGTTTTTCAGTAAGATTTAATTGATCAAATATAAAAAACAACAAAACAATAAAGGTTAAAAAATTGAAGATCAAGACAAAAAACAAAAACGCATCAAACTTATCAAAAATTATAAAATACTTAAAACTAATTATTGCAACTTTATTTTTTTCAAATTCTCTTGATTTTCTAAAAACCATCGATAAGTAATAGAAAGCCCTTTTCCAAGATCTATTTCAGAATTCCAACCTATTTTTTTCAATTTAGAGACATCCATTAGTTTTCTTGGAGTTCCGTCAGGTTTGGATGAATCCCAAACAATCTTCCCTTGGTAACCAACAACCTCCTTAACCATCAAAGCTAATTCTGAAATTGTCAAATCAACTCCAGTTCCAACGTTATATAGGGAATCATTCATTTTATTTTCAATTGAAAACAAAACTGCTTTTGCTAAATCTTTCACGTGTAAAAACTCACGCATGGGAGTACCCGACCCCCACAAGATTACATGATCAATATTATTGATTTTTGCGTCGTGAAACTTTCTAATCATTGCAGGGAGCACATGGGATGTTTCTAAATCAAAATTATCACGTTCTCCATACAAATTGGTTGGCATCAAACTAACGAAGTCTTTACCAAATTGTTTCCGAATAGCATCACAAAGCTTTACTCCAGTAATTTTTGCTAATGCATACCACTCATTTGTTGGTTCTAATGAATCAGTTAACAAATATTCTTCTTTAAGTGGTTGAGGTGCAAATTTTGGATAAATACAAGAACTACCTAAGAATATAAATTTTGTTACATTCGTTTTTAATGCAGAATCAATTAAATTATTTTGAATCTGCATATTTTCCATCAAAAATTGATACGGAAAATTATTGTTAGCCAAAATACCTCCTACTCTAGCTGCGGAATCTATAACAATTTCGGGTTTTTCTACATCAAAAAAATCAGAAACGGCTTGTTGATTTCTTAAATCTAATTCATTTGAAGTTCTACCAATTAAATTTGAATAACCAGCATCTTTCAAACAGTTCCATACAGCTGAACCAACCATTCCTCTATGTCCAGCGATGTATATTTTAGTGTTTAAATTCATATATCTTATTCGAAGTAATTGTAAGTATAAAACCCACCTTCTTTTAAATACTGATCTTTTTTCATCAACTTCAAATCACTCTCCATCATATCTTTCACTAAATCTTGAAGATCGTATTCCGGAACCCAACCTAATTTTTCTTTAGCTTTTGTTGCATCTCCAATCAATAAATCAACCTCTGTCGGTCTGAAATATTTTGGGTCGACACTCACCACCTCTTTACCAATTTCGAGTTGATATTCAGGTAAATCACATGAAGCAATAAAGCCTTTTTCAGCTTCTCCCTCCCCTCTAAACTCTAGTTTTATCCCAACTTCGCCAAATGCCATACGAACAAAATCTCGTACTGTTGTGGTTTTATTTGTCGCAATTACCCAATCCTCAGGTTGTTCCGCCTGAAGTATCATCCACATCATACGAACATAATCTTTGGCATGTCCCCAATCTCTTTTAGCATCCAAGTTACCCAAATACAGTTTATCTTGAAGTCCAAGAGCGATCTTAGAAGTGGCTCTCGTTATTTTTCTAGTTACAAACGTTTCTCCCCTTATTGGCGATTCGTGATTGAATAAAATCCCATTGCAAGCATACATTCCGTAAGCCTCTCTATAATTCACAGTTATCCAATAAGCATACATTTTTGCTACCGCATAAGGACTTCTTGGATAGAAAGGAGTGGTTTCATTTTGAGGAACTTCCTGAACTTTACCATATAATTCTGAAGTAGAAGCCTGATATATTTTAGTCTTTTTTTCTAATCCGAGTAAACGAACTGCTTCTAATATTCTCAAGGTACCTAATCCATCAGCATTTCCTGTATATTCTGGTGTCTCAAAAGAAACAGCCACATGACTCATAGCTGCTAAATTGTAGATTTCATCTGGTTGAATTTGTTGAATTAACCTTATCAAGTTCGTGCTATCTGTTAAATCACCATAATGAAGTATAAAATTCTTATTTTCAGTATGCGGATCTTGATAAAGATGATCGATTCTATCTGTATTAAATAAAGAAGATCTTCTTTTTAAACCATGAACGATATACCCTTTTTTTAATAAAAACTCACTTAAATACGCTCCATCTTGACCTGTAACACCAGTAATAAAAGCAACTTTTTTGTTTGACATAATATTAGAACTACTCATTTGAATTTTGCAAAAATAATTAAAAACTTGTATTTAACTTGAAATTGAATTCTGCTCTCTAATTTCAAAATCTTTACTCTCGCACTCTTCATAAAATTCGTTTGAAAAATCTATCATCTCTTTTATCATCAGTATCTCCGGAAATCTGTCGACAATGTAATGATATTTTGTAATTTTAGTGCCAATAATTTTTAATTGAAAAAACTCTCTTTCATTTATTATTTTGTAAAAATTTTTAGAATCTTTCGATTTACGATATAACGGAAACATAATATTTATTTGAAATGACAAAAAAAGAAAAAGGAATTTATATAATCAACGAATTAGAGAAATTATATCCTGAAACTCCAGTTCCACTCGATCATAAAGATACTTACACTTTGTTAATTGCTGTTCTATTATCCGCTCAATGTACTGATGAGCGTGTTAATAAAATTACTCCTTTATTGTTTAATAAAGCGGACAATCCCTTTGACATGATTAAATTATCTGTTGATGAAATTAAAGAGATTATTAGACCTTGTGGGTTGTCACCTCAAAAATCAAAAGCAATACACACATTATCTCAAATACTAATTGATAAATTTAACGGAATAGTTCCAGAAGATATTGATGAACTTGAGAAATTACCCGGTGTTGGACATAAAACAGCTTCAGTAGTAATGTCACAATCTTTTGGTCATCCAATGTTTCCTGTTGACACTCATATTCACAGACTCTTAACAAGATGGGGAATAACTAATGGGAAAAGTGTAACGCAAACTGAGAAGGATGCTAAAGCTTTGTTTCCAAAAGAATATTGGAATAAACTTCACTTACAAATAATCTTTTATGGTAGAGAATATTCACCTGCACGATCTCCTAAATCTGATAAAGATTACATCACAAAAATGATTGGTACATCAAAAGCAAAAAATGAGTTAAAATAGTTTGAATTAAATTCAGTTATAAGTTTGAACATTTAGAATTTTATTAGTTAAAATATTTACTTTTGTTCACTAAAAATTATTACATGGAAAGTCTAGAATTAAAAAGAATCGCCTCTCAAGTTAGAAGAGATATTGTTCGAATGGTTTCAGCAGTTAATTCGGGTCACCCAGGTGGCTCATTAGGTTGTACTGATTTTCTTACAGTATTGTATTTTGACACTATGAAACATTCTCCTAATCCATTTAATATGGACGGAATCAATGAGGATATTTTCTTTTTATCTAATGGACACATTTCTCCAGTTTGGTATAGCGTATTAGCTAGAAGTGGTTATTTTCCAATACAAGATTTAGATGGTTTTAGAAGATTAGGTTCTAAATTACAAGGTCACCCTAGTACTGACAAAAAATTACCAGGAATAAGAATGGCTTCCGGTTCTTTAGGTCAAGGGCTATCTTGTGCTCTTGGTGTTGCTGAAGTAAAAAAATTGAACAACGATTCTTCTACTGTTTTTACTCTGCACGGTGATGGTGAATTACAAGAAGGACAAATTTGGGAAGCTGCCATGTATGCCTCTGCAAAAAAAATTGACAATCTAATTGCAACAATCGATTTTAATGGAAGACAAATTGATGGTGATGTAGAGGATGTACTATCATTAGGCAACCTAAAAGCTAAATGGGAAGCTTTTGGTTGGATTACATTAGAAATGGATGGTCATAATATCGATGAAATAAAAAGCACACTAGTCAATGCTAAAAATCAATTAGGAAATGGCAAACCCATTGTGATTATTATGAAAACTGAAATGGGCAAAGGCGTTGATTTTATGGAAGGAAGTCATAAATGGCATGGTGTTGCTCCAAATCCTGATCAATTAGCAAATGCATTAAGTCAACTTGAAGAAACACTTGGTGATTATTAATTGAAGCAGATTTTAACCATACTATTTTCTTTTTTTCTTTTGACGTCTTTTTGTCAAGAAAACCTAACTCGTATCTTGTTTATTCTAGACGCATCTAATAGCATGAATGCAGCTTGGGGTGAACAGACTAGAATTGAAGCAGCTAAAGAGTTACTTGCACAATCAGTTGATAGCTTAAAAGGCAGCGCAAATTTAGAGATTGCACTCAGAGTTTATGGTCATCAATCACCAATAACGCCAACTTTTCAAGATTGTAATGATACAAAATTAGAAGTTCCTTTTGGTCAAGACAATTTTGATAAAATTAAAAGTTACATTAAAACGATCAAAGCTAAAGGAACTACACCAATCGCCAGATCTCTTGAAGCATCTGCAGAAGATTTCCCTGACTATAATGCAAGAAATATAATTATTTTAATTACCGATGGGCTAGAAGCATGTGATAATGACCCATGCGTGATAGCAAAAAAATTACACGATAAAAAAATCGGAATTACACCATTTGTAATTGGATTAGGCTTAGATTTAAGTTATTTAGAACAATTTAAATGTATCGGTAGTTATTCTGAGGCAGAGTCTAAAACTGCATTTAAAAATGCTTTAAAGAATGTAGTTTCAAAAGCACTTGTGAATACTACTGCTCAAATTAACTTAAACGACATTACTAGAAAACCATCTGAGACAGATGTTACCATGTTCTTGTATAAAGCAGGAACAACTGACTTAAAGTATACTTATATACATACTTTAAATCGATTTAATAATCCTGACACACTTTTTATCGATCCAAACATAAAATATGACTTATTAGTAAATACCACTCCGAAAGTTGAACTCAAAGATATTAATATCAAAAAAAATACTCACAATACCATTTTTGTTGATGCTCCTCAAGGTTTTATAAAAACGAATCTGATTAATGGAAATAAACCACATGAAATCGAAACACGTATTACTTTAGAAAATGATCATAAAACAATTAATGTTCAAGATATAAATACTGTAGATAAATATATAGTTGGTAATTACATTGCAGAAGTATTAACTCTTCCACGTTCTTATCATAAGGTAAAGGTAACACAGTCTGGAACTTATAATATTGATATAGAAGCTCCCGGATTATTTACATACAAATGTTCTAACCTTACCGTTGGTCAAATTTTCGTGCTTCAAGACAATGGAGTCTGGGATTGGGTTTGCAATCTAAATCAGCAAACAACTAATGGACAATGGTATTTACAACCAGGGCAATATAGAGTTGTTTATAGACAAAAAAATATAAAATCAACTGTTTATACTTATACTCAAAATTTTAGAATATTTTCAAACAAAACAACTTCATTAAATTTATAAATTTGTACTATGATAGAATTTGAAATTTTCGGTAATAAAGATAC
>JBKCEW010000118.1:0-7537 GCA_046304235.1 Crocinitomicaceae bacterium
AAATAAATTAGTTAATCCATTCCAATCAGATTCTATTTGTTCAGAAACCCTATTTTGCTCATCAAATTGAAATTCTCTTTTTTGAGTATAGCTCCAAACATTATTTGATTTTTTTGAAAATATTAATTTTTCTAAACTATCGTTTGAAGCATAATAATAATCCTTTTTAAAAATTGTATCCCAAAGATTTAATTCTGCATTCAGTTGTAATTCTATAGTTTGTGCTATTTTTTTTTGATTGTACTTATTTATTTTTCTAAAAGAGAAATCAGTAAAATTACCCTCTACGAAATATTTTTCTTCCACTATATTACCAATGGCATCATAAAATAAAACTACCGAATCCTTCTGATTATGATTTAAATATTGATCAAAATGATTAGTAGAAATGGCACATACTCCTCTCTGATCACTTTGAGAAAAAGAGAAATAAGACATTAAAAAGAGCACTATGAAATAAGAAAGTTTCATACTTAATTGTGTATTAGCTAAACTAAGAAGTATTCAAACGTATTTGGGAATGCTTTTATTTTATTATTAACTCTTAATTGTTGAATTTGATATTTGAATATTTATAAGTTTTATATATGAGATATGTCATTTTTTAAGCTTTAAGAACCTAGTAATTTTGACACATAATTCCCACAATTATGTCAAACCTCATTCAAAAATACAATGTTCCAGGACCGAGATATACTTCGTATCCAACGGTTCCTTTTTGGAAAAATAACGACTTGAAACAAGAAGCATGGATTCAATCGATTCATACCAACTTCAAGTATTTCAACTCAATCGAAATAAGTATCTATATACACTTACCTTACTGTGAAAGTTTGTGTACCTTTTGCGGTTGTCATAAACGCATCACGAAAAATCATGCTGTGGAAAGTCCATATATAGATGCCATAATTCAAGAATGGAAAACGTATCTATCAGTTTTGGATTTCAAACCTGTAATTCGTGAATTACATTTAGGAGGTGGAACCCCAACCTTTTTTCAGCCAAGCGAATTAAAACGTATGTTGGAAGCGATTTTCTCAATGGCTGATATACATCAAAATGAATATGAGTTTAGTTTTGAAGCACATCCAAACAATACTACCGAAGAACATTTACAAACTTTATTTGATCTTGGTTTCCGAAGATTAAGTTTAGGTATTCAAGATTATAGTCCAGTAGTTCAAAAAGCGATACACCGCATTCAATCGTTTGAACAAGTTGAAAAGGTTCATCGAAAGGCAAAAGAAATTGGTTACACTTCCATAAGTCATGACTTGGTTTTTGGACTTCCTAAACAACACGTTTCTGATATTGAAGATACTGTGGCTAAAACACTACTTTTAATGCCAGATCGTATATCTTTATATAGTTACGCTCATGTTCCGTGGGTGAAAGGGGTTGGTCAACGTGGATTTGATGAAAATGATTTACCAAAAAACGAAGAAAAAAGAGCGCTTTACGAAGTAGCAAAAACAACCTTAGAAAAAGCAGGTTACCTTGAAGTTGGTATGGATCATTTTGCGTTGGCTCATGATTCTTTGGCAATCGCTTTAAAAAACAAACAATTACATAGAAACTTTATGGGATACACCACTCAAAACACATCGATGATGATTGGTTTGGGGATGTCTTCGATTTCTGATAGTTGGTTTGGATTTGCTCAAAATGAAAAAACGGTTGAAACCTACATAGAACGTGTAAATAAAGGAGAAGTCCCTGTTTTTAGAGGTTATTTATTGACTGAAGAAGATGTTACTATTCGTAGACATATTTTGGATATGATGTGTCATTTTGAGACAAAGGTAATAGACGAAACGTTGTTATTTGATATTAAGTCTCGTTTGGAAGAAATGGTTAATGATGGATTGGTTGTTTTTGAAGGTTCTATGGTACGAATTACAGAAGCGGGAATCCCATTTGTCCGCAATGCATGTATGGCTTTTGATCGAGATTTAATAGATAAAGCACAAAGAGAAGGTTTGTTTTCAAAAACTGTGTAAAAAAATCTTCCCTCTTTTTCTTCGACAAACTAAGAATGATAGGGGAATACAAAAAATTATGGCTGAAACTTGTTACCATTGTGGCGATGATGTAATCGGGAAAGGATATATCTACGTCGAAAAGAAATTTTGCTGTACTGCCTGTAGAACGGTGTATCAATTGTTGTCTGAAAACAACATGGATGCCTATTACATCCTTGAAAATAAACCAGGAATTAAACCTTCTTCAAGTACTGAAAATAAATATGCATTTTTGGAATTGGACAGCATTCAAGAACGTTTTATTCAATTTAAAGATAATGGTATCGAACGTGTTACCCTATTCTTACCTTCTATTCATTGTTCGTCTTGTATTTACCTACTAGAAAATATCACCAAAATTGAACCTAATATCATTTCGTGTCAAGTAAACTTCACTAAACGAGAAGCAACAATTTCTTATAAAACAGATTCTGGTTACAGCTTAGCAAAATTGGCCAGCATTTTAGACAAAATAGGTTATGCACCTAATTTTGGAAATCGTAACGAATCTGAAAAAAAATTAGACAAAAGATTCCTCTATAAATTAGGAATTGCAGGGTTTTCTTTCGGTAGTATCATGCTTTGGAGTTTTCCTGAATACTTAGGAATTGAAGATATGAATCACAAAATGAGAAACTTCACCTCTTATTTATCATTTGCTGTTTCATTGCCTGTTCTTTTTTATTCTGCAAGTGAATATTTTGTTTCGGCATACAAAGCATTAAAATACCGCAGTTTAAATTTAGATGTACCTATTACTATCGGAATCATCGCATTATACGGTCAAAGTTCTTATACGATTTTCACCGGTGGTGGACCAGGATATATGGATTCTTTTGCGACTTTTATTTTCTGGCTTTTGATAGGGAAATGGTTCCAAAATAAAACCTACAAAACCTTATCGTTTGAACGAGATTACACCTCCTATTTCCCTGTGGCAATTACAAAATTTGAAGGAATAAAAGAAGCAATCGTAGAAATCGAAACCCTTCAAGAAAACGATAGTATTTATGTTCGAAATGAGGAAGTTATTCCTTGCGACAGTGAACTATTATCAGAAGAAGCCAAAATAGATTACAGTTTCGTTACAGGAGAATCACTTCCAGTTGTAAAGAAAAAAGGTGATTTTATTTATGCAGGTGGAAAGTTGATTGGTAAACGTACTGCATTTAAAGTACTAAAACCGTGCGACCGAAGTCAATTAACTCAATTATGGAATGAAGTAGTTAATGAAGATAAAGAAAAGCACCAAGTTACTACTCAAGATAAAATCTCTGTTTATTTTATGGCGATAGTAATGGCTATTTCATTTATAGCTGGTTTGGTTTGGGTTTTTATAGATCCTTCAAAAATAACTCCTGTTATCGTTTCGATTTTAATTGTTGCTTGTCCATGTGCGCTTGCTTTATCTAGTCCTTTTACTTTAGGAAATGTATTACGCGTATTAGGCCGTAAGGGATTGTATTTAAAAAACACGAAAGTAATCGAACGTATGAATCAAGTGACAGACATCGTTTTTGATAAGACAGGAACATTAACTACAGGATTATTAGACAGCATTGAATATCAAGGAGTAGAATTAACTGAATTTCAGAAAAATTGCATCCTTGCTGTTGCAAACTCTTCTACTCACCCTTTATCGCGAGGTGTTGTTAATTACCTTAAATCGACTACCAAATTAGACACATACGAAATTGAATTTTATGAAGAAATCTCAGGCAAAGGAATTGTCGCACATTTCACTGATTTAGAGATAAGAATCGGTTCAAAATCGTTGTGCGGGGCAACCGAAAGTGAGTTACATTCAGACGAAACTGCTGTTCACATTAGCATTAACAACGCATATTTGGGTAAGTTTATTTTTCATTCTGAAATGAGACATGGTATCGAAAAAATGATTGATGGCTTATCTAATTATCAATTACATATATTATCGGGTGACAATGAAAAAGACAAGGAAACACTAATAAAATTCTTCCCAAAAAATACCCAAATGTTATTTAATCAGTCACCAAATAGTAAGTCAACATACATTGAAAATTTAAAAGTAAAAGGGAAACATGTTTTAATGATAGGAGATGGACTAAATGATGCTGGAGCACTTGGAAAAGCGGATGTAGGCATTGCTGTTTCTGAAGATATATTTAGATTTACTCCTTCTTCAGATGCTATTTTGGACGCATCAACCTTAAATCAATTACCTAAATTTTTATCTATTTCGAATTATGCAAAAACGGTACTAAAAACTTGTTTAAGTTTTTCAATATCCTACAACCTCATCGGATTATCATTTGCCGTTTCAGGAACGATGACTCCGCTTGTAGCAGCTATACTTATGCCGATAAGCTCGATAACAGTTGTAGGATTGAGTACCTTTCTTGTATTACTTAAAGGGAGAAACTAATGAATGTATTTCAAAAATTCGTTTCTAGTAGATTCATTTTGAAAAGCTCCTCCGTAATAAACTGTAACAGTTGATGAAGTATCGTCTTTTATTCCACGAGAAGAAACACACAAATGTTTAGCATCAATGAAAACTGCGACATCTTCTGTTCCCAACACCCTTTTTAATTCGTCAGCAATTTGAATTGTTAATCTCTCTTGTACTTGTGGACGTTTTGAGAAATACTGTACTATACGATTCAATTTAGATAAACCTATCACTTTACCGTTACTTATATAAGCTACATGTGCTTTTCCAAAAATGGGTACAAAATGGTGTTCGCAGTTACTGTAAAAACTAATGTTTTTCTCTACTAACATTTCGCTGTATTTGTACTTATTATCGAATAAAGCAACCTTCGGTTTATTAGCAGGATTTAATCCACTGAAAATTTCATCTATGTACATTTTAGCGACACGTTCAGGCGTCCCTTTTAAGCTATCATCTGTCAAATCCAACCCCATTGTTTCCATTATTTTTTTAAAATGAAAAGCAATAATTTCTTTTTTTTCAGTATCACTTTTAACAAAAGCATCCTTCACCATCGGTGTTTCAATGCCTGTCATTATGTGCTCATCACCTATTTCGTCATGCGAAAGACCTGTCAGTATAATTTGATCATTATCAACAGCAGTCTCTATAATTAATTCATTCATTATCATTAGTATTAAATTATTAAACTAAAATCAATCAATTAAAAAAATCAATCGAATTACCTACAACTCATTTATAAATTCAAATAAATAGAATGAATCGTAATAATTAAAACAAGCAAATCTCGGTTTTGTTTAAGTAATAATAAAAAAGATTAAACAAAATAAAATTCCTTAGATTAAAACTAAATAAACAGTACCTTTATTAAAATGATTTAACCAAAATGAAAGACTTTTTTCTTCTATTACTATTAATTTGTTCAATGTTTGTCTCTTGTAAGAAGTCAGATAAACAACCTCTTATCGATCACGCTGTTGATTTAGATGGTACTTTAATAAACGATTCTAGTTTGATATATCCAGAACGTTTTCTGCAATCTGCCAGAAACAAAACACCTAACGAGCTAGAAAAAAATCAACCTGTATTTATTTGTGTTCACGGATATTCAGCGAGTACCTTTGAATGGATTGAGTTTAGAGACTTTATCATAGAAAAAGGGAGTGCATCTACCTCCTTGGTTTTATTAGGTGGTCACGGTAGAGATTACGAAGACTTCAAAAAAGCAACTTGGACAGATTGGCAAACACCGATTTTAACAGAAATACAAAACCTCACAGATTTAGGCTACAAAAATCTCTTTTTAGTTGGTTCATCTACAGGTTGTCCTTTGATTTTAAACGCCTTGTATCATAACAAACTCTCTTCAAACGTGAAAGGTATTACCCTTATTGACCCTATTATAGTTCCATCAAACAAAACGCTATCACTTGTAAGTGCTGTGGGACCAATGTTAGGTTATTCTACAAGTGAATTTGAAGTAGGTGAAGTGGGATTCTGGTACAAATATCGTCCATATCAATCTTTGAAAGAATTAAATACACTTACGCAAGAAGTTAGAAAAAAACTTGAGGATGGTATTCAAACAAACATTTCGATCGCTGTTTATAAATCCAATAAAGATGGTTCTGCAGACCCTATCGGTGCTGTACTTCTAGATAAAGGGATAAAACCTGAAACAGCAAATTTGAAAAAAATAAAAATAATTGATTCAGACTTACATGTGTTCACTCGATTAAAAGGTAGAAATACTTTTAGCACAAAAGACAAAGAAAATCAACATATTGTGTTTAACGAAATTGTAAATTATAACAAATGAAAACTATTTTACTCATTGTATTAATTATTTTAATTCAACCTTTTACTTTCTGTCAAGATACTACAAAAACAGTCCAAATAGAATTGGGATTACGTACTAAAAAGTATGTTGGTTTTTATTGGGTAAATGGATTATCAGCGGAATTCTCAACCTATAAAATCGCCAAAGGAAGCTTACACCTTGGAGTTAATCTTGCGTCTTCTTCTTTAGGGTCTGCCTTTAGGTCTAATGCCATACCCACATTAGAAACAGAACTATCTATCATTAAATATTTTAGATACACAAAATCTTTCCAACCAATCACTCGATTAAATCTAGGATATTCAAAAGCATTTTACGGGGAAGGTTTTAGCAATATTACATCAAATAGTATTTTATGTTCTATTGAAGCAGGTTTCAAATACATTATAATGAAAACAGTTTCAGCGAACATCTATGGTGGTTATAATATATTAACTGGCAATGGAATAAATGGTTTAGGTACGATTTACCCTATTTACTCAGGTGTTAGTTTAAATTGGTTATTATCTACCAAATCCAAGATAATCCAAAAGTAAGCGGAAATGCCTTTTCAACACGTTTTGTATCAAACATTGGAATCAAACTGAAATTTGTAAACAACCCAACATGCTTGTAACCAATGCGAGCGGAGGCATCTAACTTATAAGGATTTAGAGCATAATCTCCACTTAACTTTTTATTGATATCATTTTTTTGATCGTATAATTTCTGAATGAATTTAGAACCAATACGCATCCCTCCAATCACGCCGACCATTAAAAACCAAGACTTTTTTGCATTAGCACTTGAATTAAATTCTAAAAATAAAGGAATGTTTACATAAGTCGCTCTTAATACATTTTTATCGTAATTATAATTAACATCATTCACAGTCCAAACGGAATCAGCATTATAATTAAGTTTTAGATTGTTTTTAAACCCTATTTTCTTCCAATCAAATCCTAATCCTGTTGTAAGACCAAAATAGTTACCTATAACGGGAAACTTGTGTTCGATTAAATTCAGTGAAATATAAAAAGATTTTGAGGGGTCATTTTCTAAAAACGTTTGCTTTTGAAAAGCAGAAGATCCATTCGAATTAAGTAACGATGTATAGCCAAAATCCATCCCTCCCCAATGACCAAATTTTTTCCAATTATTTTCTATCTCTGAATGTTTTTTCTCTTTTTGGCAGGAAACAGTGTCTTTTTCATCCACTTCAATTTTATCAATCGCTCCTTTTTTATGATAGATTTTATATAC
>JBKCEW010000119.1:0-3857 GCA_046304235.1 Crocinitomicaceae bacterium
ATATTAATTAAAATATACAAATTAGATATCTATTGGATTTGGTCAGTAGAATACATTTATTTTGGTACACTTGGACTTTTATCCTTTTGTTATCTTCGATTTTTTAACTGGAAAAAAAGAAATATATAATAATAAACTACTTAAGTAATATGAAAGCTAAAGATTTTAAAATTGTATTTATGGGTACACCAGAGTTTGCTGTTACTATTTTAGATGGTATTATAGATTCTGGATATAATGTTGTTTCAGTTATTACAACACCAGACAAACCCGCGGGAAGAGGTCAAAAAGTTTCAGAAAGCGCAGTTAAACAATATGCTATTAAAAAAAACCTGCAAATATTACAACCAGAAAAATTAAAGTCAGAAGAGTTTATAAAAGCTTTACAAAGTCTAGAGGCAGATTTATTTGTAGTTGTAGCTTTTAGAATGTTACCTGAAATTATCTGGTCAATGCCACCAAAAGGAACAATTAACCTTCATGCTTCTTTATTGCCTGATTACAGAGGAGCAGCTCCAATTAATTGGGCAATAATTAACGGTGAAAAAGAAACAGGTGTTACAACCTTTTTTATTGAACAAGAAATAGATACTGGCGAAATATTAGAAAAACAATCAATACCTATCGATAAAAATGATACAGCAGGAGATTTACATGACAAATTAATGAATTTAGGTACTGCTCTTGTCGTACAGTCTATAGAGAAAATAATCTCGGGAAATTATAGAGCAATTAATCAAACTGACATATTAGGAAATAAAAAACCCAAATTAGCACCAAAAATATTCAAAAATGATTGTTTAATTAATTGGAATCAACCAGCAGAAAAAGTTCATAATTTTATTAGAGGATTAAGCCCATATCCTGCTGCTTGGTGTATTTTAGAAAACAAGACAAAAAATGAGATTAAGAATTACAAAATAACATCTTCTAAAATTACTGATAGAAAAACTAGTAATAACTCAACAATTGAACTTAATAAAATAGGGCTTTTTATACCGTGCTCTGATTTTTATATAGAAATACTTGAATTGCAACAAGAAGGAAAGAAAAAAATGAATGCCAAAGAATTTTATGCAGGTTATAATAAATTCGAGTTCTCAACACATAATTAACTGAAAAACAACAATATAAAACTAAAAAACTCTAATAAATTCATATTTAGATAGATAATGATTTATTTAAACAAAAAAATAATAATGATTTTTTATTATTTTCCTTGGAATTTATTGAGTTTCTTATAATTTTGTTATAATATTTATTATTTAAAATCATTACAAATGAACAAATCTGAATTAATCGACGCAATCGCAGCAGAGTCTGGATTAACAAAAGCTGATGCTACTAAAGCATTAAATGGATTCATCAAAGCTACTTCTCAAGCATTAAAATCTGGAGATAAATTAGCTTTAACTGGTTTTGGATCTTTTTCAGTTTCAGAACGTCCAGCTAGAGATGGTCGTAATCCTAAAAGTGGAGAAGTAATCAAAATTGCTGCTAAAAACGTAATTAAATTCAAAGCGGGTTCTGAATTAACAGACAACGTTAACTAAGAATTGATTTTCTTACTATAGAAAGAGGTAGTCATTGGCTACCTCTTTTTTATTATATATATTTGAAATATGACGGAACAAGAATTTATATTGGAACAGAAAATTAAGGATGAATTTTACTCTATAATTACTGAGAATAAAAAAGAAATGTTTAATCGAATTTCAAATGAAAGAACAAATTACATAACTGTAGTACTGGAAAATATTTATCAAGAACACAATGCAAGCGCAGTCGTTAGAACCTGTGATTGTTTTGGTATACAAGAATTACATGTAATAGAAAAAAACAACCAATATAAATTACAAAGAGATATTGCTTTAGGAGCTGGGCGATGGGTTGATATGTACAATTACAATTTAGGTGATCAAGTGACAAAAGATTGTATTTTAAAACTTAAAACTAAAGGTTACAAAATTATAGCAACAACTCCGCATACGAATCAAACGATTTTCGATTTAAATTTGACAGAACCACTCGCTTTTGTTTTTGGTACAGAGCGAAGAGGATTAAGCGAAGAAGTTTTTGATTTAGCAGATGAAAATGTAAAAATTCCAATGTATGGTTTTACTGAAAGTTTTAATATTTCTGTTTCTGTTGCTATTGTACTAAGTACAATTAGAGAAAGATTAGAAAAAAGTGATTTAAATTGGAAACTTTCTGAACAAGAAAAAGTACAATTGGTAAATAAATGGTGTAGAAAAATTCTCAATGGCGGTAATAAGCTTGAAGAGTATTTTAGAAATAAACATATTATTAAGTAGTTATGCAAATTCATGTCATAAATCAAGGGAATTTTAAGTTAGATGGCGGTGCAATGTTTGGTGTTGTACCTAAAACGATTTGGCAAAAAACAAATCCTTCAGATAGTAATAATATGTGTGATTGGGCGATGCGTAGTTTGCTAATAGAAGATGATAATCGCTTAATTTTAATAGATACAGGTATTGGGAATAAACAAAATGATAAATTCTTTTCCCATTACTACCTTTCTGAAACAGATTTATTTGATAAAAAATTAAATGAACTTGGATTTTCACGAGATGATATAACAGATGTATTTTTAACTCATCTTCACTTTGATCATTGTGGTGGTGCAATCAAATTAAATAAAGACAAAACTGGATTCGAACCAGCTTTTAAAAATGCTATTTATTGGTCAAATAAAAATCATTGGGAATGGGCAACGAACCCAAACCCTAGAGAAAAAGCGTCTTTTTTAAAAGAAAACATACTACCTATTCAAGAAAGTGGGCAGTTAAAATTTATTGAAAGAAAATCTGAATCACCTATCTTAACTTCTATATTCAACAACATCGATGTATATTTTGTAGATGGTCATACAGAATCGATGATGTTACCAATAATTCATACTAATAGTAAGTCAATCTTTTATATGGCTGATTTGATACCAAGTGTTGGGCATATTCCTTTACCCTATGTAATGGGATATGATACTCGACCACTGCTTACCATAAGTGAAAAAGAAAAAATATTACAAACTGCAAGTGAAAACCAACATGTTTTATTTTTCGAACACGATTTTTCAAATGAATGTTGTTTTGTTCATCAAACTGAAAAAGGCATAAGATTAAAAGAAACTTTCACTTTGTCCGAAATAATATAAACTTAAAATATTTTTTTAATTTAGTATAAATAGTAATTCAATGGATAATTTTTTAAATAAAGCTTTAGATCAGAATAATACAATTATCATACCTGGATTTGGTGCCTTAACTATAACAAGTGTAAGAACAAGAGATATTTATTTTATTCCTTATTTAAAACATGATGATGGTACATTAAACAAAATAATAAGTGATACAACTGGTAAAGATCTTGAATCTTCTAAAGTTTATTTAAAAGAATATGTAGCTACTATCATTCAATCTCTTGAAGAACATTCTAGTTTTGAAATAACAGATTTTGGAAGATTTAAAAAAATACCCTCTGGTGAAATTGAATTTGAAAAATGGTCTGATTATCACAAACCAGAAATTCCTAAAAAAACACCTATTAAAAAAACTGAATCAATTAAAAAAGTCAACAAAGACAAAATTTCATCTAAAAAAGAGAAAACTCTAAATAAGGTAGAAGAAACAGAAGCAAACAAACTAGAAACCTACCAACCAGAAATAACAATAAATAGCCTAGATGAAATTCTAAATGAATCAACTTCAGAACAATCAATTATAAACCAAGAAATTTCAGAAATTGTACAAGAAATAAAACCACAAGAAGAAATAGATTCTGTAGAAATTAATGACAAATCTGAATTTATTGAAGAAAATAATATTATTGAAGAA
>JBKCEW010000120.1:0-5697 GCA_046304235.1 Crocinitomicaceae bacterium
CATCTGTTGGTGAACCAATATTGAAATCAAAACGATTAAACGAAAAAGTAGATTTTACTACTCCTTTCTTTTTACCATCAGGTGTGAAAGTAAAAGGGATTTTCATTTTGCGTTTTACACCGTGCATATTCATTTCTCCCAATACATTGTAATTCTCACCTGATTTTTCGAAGGCGGTTGAGTTAAAATCGATGCTTGGAAACGCTTTGGAATCTAACCAATCCTTGTTTTGAATATGACCGTTTTGCATTTTGTTTCCTGTATTCACCGACAATGGATCAACTGATAAGTTAAATCGATTATTCTCTAATTGAATTGGATTAAAAATCACTTCTCCCTTAAAAGTTAGAAATTCTCCTCCAACAGATTTATTAAAGAATTTAACCGCATATTTTTTATCAATTTTCCAGGCGATATTCTCACTCGGAGAAAAAGCAAACGCTACCCATAAAATAGATAGCGTTACTAAAGAAAAAAATCTTTTCATATTAGTTTTTTGCAAATTCTGTTGTTGCGTTGATCGTAACGATATCACTTGCTACCATGTCTGGTAAATCTTTACCTACATTAAAATCTTTACGGTTGATTTTTCCTGTTAATTTAAACCCAGCAACATTTTTCTTAGACATTGGGTGAACCAAAGAACCATTAAAAGTCGCATCTAGAGTAACAGGTTTAGTAATTCCGTGTAATGTTAAATCACCTTTCACTTCAAGATTTTTACCTCCTTTACTTGTAACTGAAGTACTTTTGAATGTAAATTTTGGTGTTGCAGCTGCATCCATCATATCTGCTGCTTTCAAGTGACCATCTAATCCATCAAAACCAGTACTTACACTTGCTACATCTCCTGATAATTCAAACTGTGCATCCGAAAAATCTTCTTTGGAAGCAGTTACTTTTGCTTCGTATTTAGTAAAATACCCGATTACTTCGTTAATTCCTAAATGTGTAATTCCAAAACCTACTCTTGTATGAACTGGATCAATAGTCCAAGTTGCTGTTTCAGATGATTTAAAAGAGAAAAGAGCTAATGCCAACCCTAAAACTAATGTTACTTTTTTCATAATTATTTTAATTTATTTACCTTGGTAAATTTATGGTTATTTTTTGAATTACAAAGTAAGAATCTAAATATTTTAACAAAAATTTAAGAAAACCAAACGTCGTTTATAATTTGAGACCCCGCATATTCATTCACACGCTGGATAATCACTCCTTTTCCATATTTTAATTCTTCACGCATAATAGAAGAGTCGATTTGGAGAAAAAGAATTTTATTTTTGATGTATATTTGTTTTGTTCTTAGAAACACTGCTCTTCCCATCATTTCTTCCCACTTGGAAATAACATCAAACTCTTTCATTTTACCGTCTAATTGATATGCTTTGAGTAACTTATCAATTAAATCACCTAATGGTTGTTCACCAGAACTACGTTTTTTCTCATCCATTTATTTCGTTCACTTTTATCGTTTCTAAATCAAACAATTGAAAATCAGCTTCAATTGAATTAAAAATGGATTCTACCCTACTCTTATCTGTATCTGTCACTAACACTTGCCCAAAAACATTATCAGACACCAACTGCATTAACTTCGTAACACGTTGGTTATCCAATTTATCAAATATGTCATCCAATAATAAAATCGGTTTTTGATTTAACTTTTTGGTTAACCAATCAAATTGTGCTAATCTCAATGCAATTACAAAAGATTTTTGTTGTCCTTGTGAACCAAATTTCTTGATTGGTAATTCATTGATGCTAAACAAAAAATCATCTTTATGTATTCCGGATGTAGTATGCGTTGCAAAAGCATCTTTACGTTGATTTAATTCTAATAATTTCTCAAAAGTTTCTTCGTTCAATTGAGATCGATATTCAACTTGTACATTTTCGGAATCTTTTCCTATGTAAGTGTAATAGTACTGAAATGTTGGAATAAAATCTTCAAGAAAAGCAAGTCTTTCTTTATGTATTTGATTTCCATAATGAACTAATTGCTCATCCCAAACCTCCATACTCTCACGCTCAAAAAATCCGTTTTCGTAAAATTTCTTTAGCAACATATTTCGTTGATCTAGTACTTTGTTATAGCGCATCAAAATATCTAAATATGAATGGTTGTATTGAGAAATAATACCATCTATCCATTTTCTACGTAACTCACTTCCTTCAGAAATCAAATCACGGTCGTAAGGTGAAATCATCACTGAAGGGAATTGTCCTATATGATCGGCTAATTTTTCGTAAGTAGTTTTGTTTCTTTTGAAAATCTTCTTCTCCCCTGCTTTTACCCCGCAATAAATGTCAACATCTTTACCGTCCATATCCCAAGCACCTTGAATCACAAAAAAACGTTCGCCAAAACGAATATTCTGTTTGTCGATTGGATTCAAGTACGATTTACACATACTCAAGTAATGGACCGCATCTAACACATTGGTTTTCCCGATTCCGTTATACCCAACAAAACAAGTGATTCCTTTTGAGAACTCAAAAGAAACCTCATCGTAATTTTTAAAATTGATTAATGATATTTGTTTTAAATACATATTAATCAACAAAATCTGCCTTTAAGTCGCTTTTTTCCAAATCCATTACCATTGAACCGTAATCGAATTCAAACCATTCTAAAAACAATTCAAAACTTACTTTTTCTGGCCAAAGATTATTCTCTTCGGTAATTGCTGAAAGTTCGTTAGCAAATATCTTTTTGTAATTCTTTTCCAAAACTGGAATTAAGTCATAAAAATCTTCTTCTACAAGGTAAACGTTTGATTCTACATCATCTGATTCGGCAAAAGAAACATCTTCTTGCAATGGGTTTGCCCAATCCCAAAATGCTTGTTTAGGTCTAACTGTTAAATAACTTCTATTAACTAATTTCATTTTATTGTGTATTTATTTATCTATTGGATATAATGGACATTTTGTAGTATCTGTAATACAATCTATCCAAGTTGTTTTTTTAAAAGGTTGTTGATAAACAATATATTTCCAGTGTTTACCAAATCCACAATTTGTCAATTTATGAATGTAGTGTATAGGTTTAAAGGTACTACCAAATTCAAGGAATACAATACTTTTATCTTGTAAAAGTAAAATAAACCCGTTTTTAGAAACCTTTAATTCATCTCCTACCAACAAACTAACTTTTCGTTCACCTAATTGGTCTAACCAATTAAAGAATGCTTGTGTCGCTTTAATTGAATCTGTCCATTTCCAATGTTTATATGAAATTAAACTAGGATCATGACAAAGCACTTTATCTGATTTTGTTGGATGAAATCTTTCAGGAAATGCAAAAACACTATCTAATTCAACTTTACTTTTATCCAAATGTAAGCTATCACATAATCTGTTTACAAAAAAACTAAGCGGTTTATTTTGAATCAATGAATCTAAAGTATCCTTTTTTTCATACTTCGCTTTAGCACCTGAAACCAAATCATCTAATCGAACGACTTTTTCTTGCTTATTGGTACAAGAAAATAATATCGTAATAAAGCATAAACTGACATAAAATTTCATTCTACAAAGGTAAGAAGCATTCACAACAATACATAAAAAAAGCCAGACATTCCGTCTGGCTCTTCCCACTTAAAAATCAAACCACTCAAACGTGATCTATGAAATTTACTTAACTAATAAGAAGTATAGAATCAATATGGTATCTATACTTACTGATAAAATTGCTCCCCTCCAAATCCATTTCATCGGTGCCACCGCGAGCAATAAACTTAACGTAGTCATTGTTGGAACAACTACTAAAATCAATGTGGGAATATATTTAATAGCACCTAAACCAACTGCTACCCCACCAAAACATCCTACAACTAGTAATATGATACTAATCAAACCAAAACGGTTAAACTCGGACTCTTTTATAAAATTTGCTTCAAGATAATTTGTTGTACTCATAATTCGTATGTTTTAATGATACAAAGTTGACACAATTAGATATTTTGAAGTGTGATTGGGATTAGGTAAAAAAATGATTTTGGTCAGGAATTGGATTGGAAGATTGCAGGTTGCAGATTGCTAATTGGCAGATTTTAGGTTGGATATTAAAATTCAACTTTTACATTGGGATTTTTATAATACAGACTTAAAAGTTCGCAAATATTCTCTTTTGTAACTAAAACATCGTTTATTTTTGTAACGACATCACCTAATTTAACAGAACTTCTGTATTTTAAATTTATTGTTTCAACTACAATTTTTTCATTTTGAATACCTAACATAAATTTAAAATCTTTTAGAAATTCATATTCATTACAAATAGATTCAATTTTTCTTATTGGTTTATAATAAACCTTTTTATTTCTATAATCAAGAATCCAATCGAAATTATTAATAAATTCCATCCCTAAAATTTTATCTTTAATCCCGACCTCATTTTGAACATTTACTAATAATTTTGAATCTCCAAACAATAAAGTATCTAGATAAACCTTTGCACTCGAGAAATTATTTCCATTAAAATCCATTGAAACTAATCCTTTTAAATTTATACCATCATTATGTTTATCAAATTCTTCTGAATCGTGAAACATAAGAGTATTAGAAAATCCAGTGTCAAATAAAAAATCATCATATTTGATGTTACCCAAAGTTAATTCTAATCGGATGGTACCTAAAAAATTAAATGACGACTTTACCTCTCTGAAATCTAAATATTTTGATTGATAATTATTATACAAAAGTGATAAAGTGGAATCTGAAAAAGACAATAATAAAATTGAACTCTTCAATCTTTCGACATTCAAAAATAAATCTGAACCTAAAATTCCACTAAAGTTCTTTAGATTATGACCACAAAAGTTTGAATCTGCAACAGAATTATTATTAATACTTACAATTTTATCTTTAATATCTAAAAAACCCAAAGCAAGATCAGAAACAGATTTTTTTAACTCCACAACTGTACCATCAGGTAACTTTAAATTTTTATTTTTAAAATATTTAGTAGTTGAATCTAATATTTTTGATTCTTTTAAAACTATTGTAGAAGTAGAACCAGTATCAAATATAAAATTTTCATCGTTATTATTTCCAGCTTCTGTTATTTTAGCTTCTTCAGATTTAGTTTTAGGTATAAATGTTAATCTATTCAATTTATTATAATAATCAGTCTCTAATGTATCTAAATTTAATTTATGTAAACCCTCCTTTATTTTTCCAATTACCGCTAAATCCCTTATTAGTTTCTGAACATTGGGTGTGGTATCCGTTGATTTTCTTGTTGGTTGTGTTTCAGGTGTATCAAATGTAGTTCCTTTTGTAATTCCTCTATTTTTATCACTCTCATTTTTATCACTAAAACCAGTTGTAGTCGTTTTTATTACATCAGTAATATTTTCAAGTAGTTCTGATGCACCTCCTTTAAGTTCCTTATTTCCATTTTTATTCAATTTTAATAAAAGTTCCATTGAAGTTATTTTAATAGCCTCTTTTTGTAATTCTAATGTATTTATAGATGAGTTTAATGCTAATTCTCTTAAAATTGGTAATATAAATGAATAGTTAAGGTTTATTAGTATTTGATTATTAAAAACAGATTTAGAATTAGAATTAGCTATTATCTTATTTAATAAGTATTTAAAGGATTTGTATAAGGAATTATAATTGATTGTTTTTGGTGTAAATAAGGAAGCAATTGAATTAACATTAATATCTAAATGGATCTTTAAG
>JBKCEW010000121.1:0-30310 GCA_046304235.1 Crocinitomicaceae bacterium
AAACGTATCAATTTAAATCTTGAGTATATGAACTCAACATCCAATGACAAACAAATTCGTTCAATTTTTGATGCAATTAAAAATACTTTTGACTCCAATTTTAGTTCTAATTTCACCAAACAATCTATTATTCACAGAGGAAAATTAAGTTTTACTCGTAAATCTGGTGCACATACAGTAATTGTAGGAAGTGCTCTACGAAATTTAGCTTTAACTAATATAAATAACACCACAGGTTCTACTCTCAACCTTTATGACAATCACTATTTACCGTATGCTAGTTATAATTATAACCAAAAGAATGCGATTCGTATCAATGTAGGTTACAATACTAGTTCTCCGATTCCATCAATAAACCAACTACAACCTGTTCTCAACAACACTAATTTAAACTATCAAACCATTGGTAATCCGAATTTAAAACCATCATTCAAACAATCAGGTAATTTGTCCATTTCACGTTTTAACAATTTGGATAGCAGGTATTATTTCATCCGTGCAAATGCCGATTTTATCGATAATGACTTTGCGAACTCTCTTACTTTTGACAAATCAGGGAGAACAATTTCCCAAACGGTAAACGTAAATGGAAACCAAAACTATTCTATTAATGGTTCTTTCAGTCAAGGTTTTCCAAAACATTATTTGACATTATCAGGAAGATTAGAATATAGCTATTCAATGGGTAAAAACTTAATCAATAATGTATTATACAACACAAATCAAATGGCTTTTACTCCTACCGTTAATGTTTCCTATGCCACAGACACATTAACAATTTCACTTGATGGTTCTATGTCTTACAATAAACCAACAGGTTCATCTTTAGGGTTAATTCAAACACCTTATTACAGTTATAACAATACACTTGATATATCTTGGAATGTACCAAGATTAAAATTTTTAATTACCACGAGTATTAATCAACAAATTACCACAGGTAGAACAAGCGGATTTAACATCAATCGAACTATTTGGAATGCTACGATTTCTAAATACATTCTTAAAGGTCATAAGTTAAATATCGGAGTTGAAGCTTATGACATATTAAATCAAAACCTTCAAATTCAACGCACCATTACATCAAATCAAATTTCAGATATTAGAAATACGATTATAACCCAATATTTTTTGCTTCGTTTGAGTTATCGTTTCGACCCACCAACGAAAGAGCAAGAACTTAAAATGCCTAAAATGCATCCTTTTGGACAAGGAATGCGAAGACCTTAAAGAAATGATAAATATTAAAAAAACAATTAGCATCGTAATTCTATTACTTGGTTTTTTTCAGGTACATAGCCAAATTCGTTCAGGAGTAATTCAGTTTGAGCGTAGAATCAATTTATTGAAGCGCTATCCTGAAATGAAAATGATGCTCGAAAGAAGAGGTGGTTCAACCATCAAAACCGATTTGTTTTCGCTGTATTTCACGGATAGTTCAACCTTTTTTGTTCCTGCTTTGGACGTTCCACAAGAACGAGGAATGGGTTGGTTTACAACGACAAATTCGTATCAAGAAAATTTGAAAACACAACAACGCTTGATGAAATTAGATTTTCTAGGAAATTTCCTATATGTGGAAGACTCAATTAAATCTATTCCTTGGAAATTCACAGAAAACAAACGAAAAATAGCAGGATACAATTGTCGCAAAGCTGTTTGGCAAAAAAACGATTCAACACGCATTTATGCGTGGTACACTGAGGCTATTTACCCAACTTGTGGGCCCGATGGTGTTTCTGGATTACCTGGAGCAATTCTCGGTTTAGCCACAGAAGATGGTAGTTTAGTTTACTTCGCACAATCCATTGAAAGCAAAGAAATTAATTTAGATAACCTTACCCCTCTTTTTAAACGCAAAAAAGCGCTTTCCTATGCCGAATTTAAGCAAACCGTAAACGATATGATTTCTCAAAATGAGAGATTAAAAGGATTGCTGCGGAATTTGTTGTGGTATTAAATAAAAACCAATTCATCATTTATAATTAAGCATTCACTCCCTCTCCCTGCAAAGCCTCTCTCAACACCTCTTGCAATAATTTCTCATTCATACCTTGACTTGCCTTTATACTTTCCTCTAAACCATCACAAAAGGCCATTAGTTCATCTAGTTTGGCTACGATTTGTTGTTGTTCAACTTGTGGCGGGAGTGGAATTGGAAATCCTTTCATATTATCTTGAGAAATATTTACTTGACTTGATACTAATCGAATAATTACTGCTTAATCATCAAATTGAAATTCGTTATTAGTTTTTCTTTCTTCACTTGTTACAACTAATGGATACTCCCCCGGAATTGATTTTTGAATCCCAGTTTTACCTTTTTCAATCGTGCATAAATCACCTAACTTAACTTTTCTCCAACTCATATCTCTCCATTTTTTTCACTCATTTCAATTATCTCCAACCATTTCGCTTGAAGTAGTTCTTTGTTTGGTAATTTTAATTGGTAATCAGCAATCATTGCAGGGTTTAAACTTCTACTTAATGCATATTCTACCACCAAATCATCTTTTCCTTTACACAATAGAATTCCAATACTTGGGTTTTCATTCGGTTTTTTTACATCACGGTCGAGTGCTTCTAAATAGAAGTTGATTTGTGCTAAACTTTGGGGTGTAAATATTTCTGTTTTCAATTCAAAAGCTACCAAACATTGTAAATCTCTATGGTAAAATAACAAATCAATAAAAAAATCTTGCATTCCAACAGATACTTTAAATTCTTCCCCTACAAAAAGAAAGTCATTGCCTAGTTCTTTCATAAAAGAACTTAGATTTTTTATAAGTGTTTTTCGAAGTGTTTGTTCGGTGTGTAATTCAGGTATATCTAAAAATTCGAAAACATACGTATCCCTAAACACATTCGTAATTTCTTGCGGAATGTGTTTTTGTATTTGTTCTACTTGTTGGTTCCCCAACATCGTTCGCTCAAATGTGGAAGCTTTTATTTGTCTTCTTAAATCTCTAACACTCCATCTTTCTTTTTTAGTCATTAAGATATAAAACAACTTTTCATCGGCTGTTTTACAGGAAACTAATATCTCTAAATGGTTTGACCACGCTATTTGTGTCAACACTGTTGACACAAATACATTTAACTGATTATTAGTGCTTTTGTTTTGTGTCGACAGTGATGACACATTTGATTTTTCCAATAATTCTAATTGTGTCGACACTGTCGACACAAATTCAGGATTCGAATAAGTATCATAAAATTGAACCATTCTATAAATACCTTTTTTATCGAATCCTTTTAAGGAAGGCTCTTGTATTTTTAAAAAATCAGCTAATTGAGCCACAATACCATCTCCCCAAGAAGCGGACTTCAATTTAGCACTAACATATTCACCAACACTCCAATTCAATAGAATAGATTCATTGTTTACAGCTTGGTAAGCTTTATTGCGAGCTTGTATGATAAGATTTTAATTTCAGTAAATTGCAGTTCTAAACTCATTGGATTACATTTTGTGTTCTAATACTGATTAAATATTTTACGGAATATAGGTTATAAATAAAGATACATTAATTTAATCAAAAATCTAACAATCACCGAATCTGCATCCTCATTTGAAACGTGATTTCACGTTGTTGATTGCCTTTGATTAATTGACTTCCCGAGCCAATTGTTGTTTTGTCTGTGTAGATTAAATCACCGAATTTTACCCAGAAATCCCACATACGATTAAGGTTATAATGAAAGAGAATATAGTAACGACTTCCTTTATCATAATATACTTGATTACCATAAACGTACAAAGGATTTGACTCATAACTATATACCCGTGAGTTCCAAGAATCTGTTTGGAAAACAGCATAACGTAATGTAATATCCAGCGGTGTTTGTAATGTTTTATATATGAAATCTTGTTGAATTAATGTACCGTTTTGAAAATTCTCTGAGGGTGATTTCCATTGCACCAACTCTACCCTACTACGAATTTGAAATGCTTCATTTAATTGAATTTGAGCATGAAAACGAAGGTTATTTTGCACTTGATTTTCGAGTGTTGAAATTGACTCAATATTTGATGAATTTGCTTGTTTGTTGATATGCCTGTAGCGTAAGTATACTTGAGAAACTTTCGTCGGACTCCAAGTAATTTGTCCTAAATATTCTTGTCCTTTAGAAGGAGCATCAACTTGAAAACGCAACCATGGAAATTGAAATAAATCCATATATCCTTGGATTTGCCATTTGCGATTCGGCGAAATCGTCATTCCATAATAAAATCCTTCTTCGTTGGATAAATTTGTTCCTTCGGATACTCCCGAATTGTAAAATGTATAATAACCAGTACCAAACTTTCGGTAAAATAAATTCATCGAAACAAACTGATTAAAGGCAACACCTAGTCCTTGAACTAACGCAATTTTTCGATTTATAAAAGATTGAGAAACCTCTCCATATAAGATCAAATTCCTCACCAAATATTTATAATCAATACTTCCCGTTAATTGATGATTCCCTCTAAAATCAAATTGATTATAGGGTTTTACATCAGGATTATAATCTACAGAATACAATTGATTTACCAACGCAGAACCAATTTCAAAATTGCGAATCTTGTACCCTAGATTAACTCCCTGAATGTTCTCTGAAAATTGATTTCGTTTTTCGTTTTCTGAGACAGTGCGATGGAATCCTGTTACATCAATACTTGTTATAATTGAACGGTTTTGTAACGAATCAAATTCAATATTTCCATCTCTATTTTTATGAGATGCAAAAAACAACAAATGCCAATTCTTATACCCAAAATCAATGGCACCACCACGCAGAAAACGATTTTCATCTGCAGAAACATTGGGTTTAAGACCAATTGGATTGCGAATTAAGGTACCAATATCAGCACTTTTACCGAATGCATAATTTGTCCAAAAATTCAACCCTTGTCCGATTTGAATATGGTAATCTCCTAAAGCAATAGCTTTAATATATTTACCTCCTTTGTAAAAAGCGTGAACGGAATAAAAATCAAATCCTTTTTTATTTGGTGTATTGAAATATACTTCTCCAGGATCATTGGAAGCAATTATCCCCAAACTCAAATTTGTTCCATACTGATAGCGTAGCCGTGTATAACTTCCTATCGGTTTCCCAAGATAACCTTTGGTTGAATTACCAACTAATGAATCACTGTACCCAACAGGTTTATCTATTAAGGGGTCAACTCTTGAAATCCATTCGAACTTTCCATCTCGCAACGCATTTTGCCAAGAGAACTGAAAATTAGTTACTTTTTCATCAACCTTAACGAAGGGAACAACACGTTCAATAGACTGCATATCCCACGAAGAAAGTGTTTGCAATTCGTAAATTGTTATCAGTTTACCATGCTCTTCAATGTGCTTTAATAATTCATTGATTTGAATCTCATTTAATAATTCTAATGATAGTAGTTGTTCCTTTGTAGCATGATTTAAGTCTAATTGATTTTCTAAATAAAAATCCCAAATATCCGTAATACTGGTTAAATCGGTTGCTTCTTTATCATTTCGTTCCAACCAATATTCAATACGTTGTTGAATGACAGGTTCATATTCTTGTGAAAATCCAAGATATGAAAAGAAGAAAATACAAATAACAAGTACTGGTTTCATTCTTATTTTTTAGCTGAAAAACGATATAATAATCCAATATTAGGAGTCCAGCCAAGTGATTGTTGCCATTGTGAACCAACATCTATCCTTAAACGCAAGGGTAATTCATACCCAAAACCAAACGCTACTATTTTGGAATTTAATACACCTCCCGTTCTAAACCAAAAGTTTTTATACGCTTCATATTCCAACCCAATTCTATAATTGACATTAGATATAGTTGATTTATCAACCAAAAAATAGGTTTGTACTTGTTTTTGAAATGCGTATCGAATACCAATTTGCATAGAGGATGGAAAACGCTCTTGATTTTTATTCGTATGATTTCCTCCAAATGAAAGAATAGAACCAGCTAAAGAAATTTTTTCATTCACATTTGCAAAAAAACCTACATCAACTGATATAATGTTATTTACATCATAATTCTGAACACGAAGTTGTTGGTGATTTAAACCAATACCAATGGATAATTTTTCATTCAAATTCAAACCATATCCCAAACTGATTTTTTGTTGTCTGAATAGTTCTTTTCCAGTAAATTGACCGCCAATTGAAACACCTCCTTTTTTCAAAGGGACTACACAAACAATTCCTTGTTGTTGAAATTCATTAATTAAATATGGAATAGAATAAGATGTAGCAATCTGAACATTATCTAACTCTGAAATCAAACCTGCATTTGTAAAAACTGAATAAGCATCTTTTAATGTTACTCCGTTTCCTGCAAGTGATAAAGATCGAGGACCAAATATATGTTGTGCCTGATTAAGGTTAAATACAAATAGAAAGATAATTAAAAGATTTATTCGAATAATTAACATTCTTCTGCAACTTCAAAAATTAATTCTGAAATATTACTTTCGCTAAAATAACTTTGTGAAATATCTCTCAGTTCTTTAACAGATAAACGATCAATCCCAGCGTAGATTTCTTGAATAGAATCAATTTGATTGAATAACAATAAACTTTTTCCTAAACCAAGCATGATTCCAGAATTGCTATCCAATGATAAAGCTAATTGACCTTTTAACTGTGTTTTAGCTTTTATTAACTGTTGTTCATTTAATGCTTCATTACACATCAAACGAATTTCTTTGTATACTTGTTTAAGGGTTTTTTCTAAATATTTTTGATCAGTACCAAAATAAATAGACCAATATCCTATATCTGCATAAGGTGCATAAATTGCTTCAATATTGTAGGTATATCCGTATTTCTCTCTTATGCTTAAAATTAAACGCGAATTCAAGGCTGGACCACCCAAAACATTTGTCAATAAAGTCATACCTCTACGTTGTTCACTATTATAACCAGGAGCCAAACCACCAATAACAGCATGTGCTTGAAAATTTGCTTCTTTAGAACGAATTTTAAATGGTTTATAGGTCTCAAAAGTACTCGGTTTTAATTGAGTACTACTTCTTTTTAAGTTACTAAAATCCTTTTCAAGAATTTTTACAACTTTTTCAATTTCAACCTCTCCCACATAAGAAATCACTATATTTTCAGCAAAGAAAAACCGCTCAGTATACCTCATTAAATCTTCTCGAGTAAAACCTGAAACCGATTCTTTAGTTCCTAAAATATTTGCACCAAGTGGATGATTTTTAAATAAGTAATTTTCAAAATCATCAAAGATCTTCTCACTAGGAGAATCCAAATATGAATTTATCTCGTCAATTACAATCTCTTTTTCTTTTTTAATTTCTTTTTCTGGGAAGTTAGAATTTATAATAATATCTGCTAATAATTCAGAGGCTCTTGCAGTATGCTCTTTGGTAAAAGAAGCATATACACAAATTTCTTCTTTTGTTGTATAAGCATTCAATTCGCCTCCGACTGAATCTAAACGAGATAATATATGAAGTGAACGTCTGTTTGTTGTCCCTTTAAAGATACAATGCTCTAAAAAATGAGCTAATCCTTCTTCGTTAGATTGTTCATAACGAGAACCAGCTAAAATTGTAACTCCCATATGAGCGACTGCTGAAAGAGCATGCATATAAACGAGTCTAATACCATTAGACAAACTAATTATTACTGGTTCAATTTCTATCATTAAGGATTTTTTCTAAACAATTTCCATGATGTTGACCAAATAGATTCCCTTTCAAAAACCATTCTATCATGTAGCCTAGATGGTCTTCCTTGCCAAAACTCAATTTGAGTAGGTATTAATTTATAACCGCCCCAATGAGGTGGTCTTGGTACTTCGTCAGGAAAAGTATCTGCTAATTTTTCTAAACGAGTCATTAATTCATCTCTATTTTCTAAAGATTGGCTTTGATGAGAGGCCCAAGCACCTAATTTACTCGATCGAGGTCTTGATTCAAAATAAGCATCACTGATTGATGAATCTATTTTTTCAACCAACCCCTCAATTCTCACCTGTCTTTCAAGTTGATGCCAAAAAAACAACATAGAAGCTTTCGGATGCATACTTAATTCTGATCCTTTTTGAGATGCATAGTTTGTGTAGAACACAAACCCTTTCTCATCCAATTCTTTTAAATATAAAATACGCGAACTTGGTTGAAAGTTTTCATTTACAGTGGATAAAACAAACGCGTTATCTTCCGGTTGCTTTGCTTCGTGCGCTTCCTTAAACCATTGGTGAAAAAAAGCATATGGATCATTTCCAATATGGTCATTCAATTGACCTTTATCAAAGTTGTGGTGATCGTCTCTGATTTGTTTCAAAAAATCATCCATATAAAGTTCATTTTAAATAAAGTAAATTTATTCCTCCTCTGAAGTATACTCATCTTCTACATCACTGAAAGACTCTTCATCATCTATATCAGATCCACCAGCTGAAAAAACTACTCCTTTACCAGGTACAGTTTCTTCAACATCTTCATACACTTCAGCTATCGGTTTTCTTGAAATCTCTTTGTCAGCCTCGATATCATTAAAAGGAAAAATATCAACGATAGGAGACAAAGTGATTGAAGGAACTACGAAATCAACCAGCATAGTAGATAAACTATCATGAATACGTTCATAAGCCTCCTTTACTGATGAAGCAGAAACTAAGAAATTTTGAGATATTTTTTTCTTCTTTTCAGAATCTGCATCCATACTTTCATAGGCTACTTTTACCTTGTACCAAGTAAAACTATCTTCGTAATGAAAAATATCATGAAAATCAGTTCTAGCGATGTTTGTTACACTAAATTCTCCTCTGATTAACGAACCTAATTCTTCATAAATTCTTGCTTCTGCATCTGTAAATGTCATTGCAGCAAGTAAATAAGGTTCCGAAACTTTTTTAAATTCTCCGTTTTCTAACTGCTTAGTATATTTAACTTTAACTGTAAACCAAGTATTCATAAATATTTTGTATTTTAAGAAGTCAACAAAAATACGAAATGATTTTTCAATAAGTATATTTTCATTTGAATTGATCCATTAAACCAACTATTAGTTACCAGTAAAAATGATAGATATACTTTAAACCTTATACAAAACAATCTAAATTACAAATTTGACTAAAACTTTTACTAAAGGAATTTTATGAAAATAATCCACATTCTATTAATTATCAACAAAACCTACCAAAATCCTAGAATAATCTCGATATTTGAAATCAAATTCTGAAGCATTGGAACAAAAAGTCTTATTAATAACACCGCCGTTTACGCAACTGAATACCCCCTATCCTGCAACTTCCTATCTCAAAGGATTTTTGAACACCATCAACATTCCATCTTTTCAAGCTGATTTAGGAATTGAGGTCATTCTTTCGCTTTTCTCTAAAAAAGGACTGATTGCTATTTTTCAAGATGCAGAAAAAAAAGGAGAAACGCTTTCAGAAAACAGCCAACGTATTCTTGACTTACAAGATGCCTATATTCAAACGATTGACACAGTCATTTCGTTCTTACACGATAACAATCCTACCCTATCGCATCTGATTTGTGAACGAAATTATTTACCGGAGGCTTCGCGTTTTGAACAACTAGAAGATTTAGAATGGGCTTTCGGAACAATGGGAATTCGTGATAAAGCAAGACACTTTGCCACACTTTATTTGGAAGACATCTCTGATTTAATCATCGAAGCTATTGACCCGCATTTTGGGTTCAGTCGATATGCCGAACGTTTGGGAAGATCCGCTTCTACCTTTGATCAACTTCATCAAGTGTTACTCAATGAAAACACCTACATTGACCTGGTAACAATCGATTTACTTTCCAATTTAATTCACCGAGAAAAACCTACTTTAGTCGCACTATCTGCTCCTTTTCCGGGGAATTTATACAGTGCTTTTAAATGTGGACAATGGATCAAAAAACATTTCCCTGCAATCAAAATCGTGTTGGGTGGTGGTTATGCAAATACCGAATTACGTTCACTGAAAGACACCCGCGTGTTTGAATTCATTGATTTTATTACCCTTGACGATGGCGAACGCCCCTTGCAAAACTTACTCGAACATTTAGCAGAAAAACGTCCGCTAGAAATGTTAAAACGTACTTTCTCGCTTCATAACAATACCGTTCAATACCATAACGGAGCTACCGAGCCCGACTACAAACAAAAAGACCTCGGAACGCCTGACTACTCGGATTTACCGCTGAAACGTTATCTTTCCGTGATTGAATTAGCCAATCCGATGCACCGACTTTGGAACGATGGTCGTTGGAACAAATTAACCCTCGCACATGGCTGTTATTGGGGAAAATGCACCTTTTGCGACATTTCTCTCGATTACATCAAAACCTACGAAGCTGCTACCGCTAAATTGTTGGTAGACCGCATAGAACAATTAATTGAACAAACCGGAAACAATGGTTTTCATTTCGTGGATGAAGCAGCCCCTCCTGCCCTTATGCGTGATGTAGCGCTTGAAATCTTACGACGTAAAATCACCGTGGTTTGGTGGACCAACATCCGTTTTGAAAAGAGTTTTTCTTTTGATTTGTGTCGTTTACTAGCTCGTTCTGGTTGCATCGCTGTATCGGGAGGATTAGAAGTCGCTTCGGATCGCTTATTGAAATTAATCGACAAGGGAGTAACCGTACAACAAGTGGCACAAGTAACGGATAATTTCACCCAAGCGGGAATTATGGTACACGCATATTTGATGTATGGATTTCCAACACAAACAGCACAAGAAACGATTGATTCCTTGGAAATGGTGCGACAATTATTCGAACTTGGCATCGTACAATCAGGATTTTGGCATCAATTTGCACTTACAGCTCACAGTCCGATTGGTCTCAATCCGAAAGACTTCAACATCAAAATCACCGGATTGGAAAACGGCACCTTTGCCAACAATGATTTGGAACACGCCGACCCAACAGGTGCGGACCATTCCTTATTCAGCGATGGATTGAAAAAATCCTTGTTCAACTATATGCACGGCATTGGTTTTGACATGCCTTTGCATTCTTGGTTTGATTTCAAAACACCTCGTACCCTCATCCCACGCAACTACATCGAGCGTTGTTTAGACACCCCTGATTTTTCTGATGACCTTTCTCAAAAACGCTACGTTTGGATCGGACCAACCCCACGCTTGAAAAGTTTCGAAAGTAAAAAGAAAGGTAAAACAATTCAAAATACTGTATTACAATTTAATACACTTTCAGAGCATATCGAGATTCAATGCAATTCAAAACTTGGAAATTGGATTTATTTATTTTTGCGAAATAAAGAGGTTAATAATATTAAAATTAATAAATTAGAGCAAATGAAACTAAGTTTCGAATCAAATCAATTAGTTGATTTTGAACGTTTTTTTCAAAGTTCAACATTTGCTCAATTGAGGGATTTAGGGATGTTAGTTTTGTAGAAATTAATTGTATGTTACGGAGTACTTTTTCAAACTTTCAACTCAGCACCAATCGTGTTTGAAAAAATTGCTTTGGGCCTCCCTTCTTTCAACTCTTCCAAAGAAGTCAAAACTCAAGAGAAACTTTGAAATAGGGTTTTTGGGTTATCATAAATCAAAATAACAGTTATCAATTTATAAAAACATACAATTTTAATAGTTATTTTTTTTGCAAATAATTAAAATACAAATAACTAAAGAATGAGCTATCGAAACAATTAACTATAAAATATAAATCTCCTTTTTCACCTAAAAAGCTCCATCTCTTGCATTCATTCAAATAATTGTAGATTTTTGTAATGTCTATGAAAAAGAAAGTTGAAATTCTAGCTCCCGCTAAAAATCTATGGCAAGGTCAAATGGCTATCAATGCCGGTGCTGATGCTGTGTATATTGGTGCTCCACAATATGGTGCCCGTTCGAATGCCACAAATTCGGTTGAAGATATCGCTGAATTGGTACGTTATGCGCATTTATTTAAAGCACAGGTATTTGTAGTAATCAATACAATCTTATACGATAACGAATTGGAAGATTGTAAAAAATTGATTTATGAATTATACGAAATCGGTGTAGATGCATTGATCGTACAAGATATGGCGATTTTGGAAATGGACTTACCCCCTATTGTCATTCACGCTAGTACACAAGCGAATAACCGTGATCCAAAACACGTAAAATTCTTGAAAGATGCTGGAATTCAACGTGTGGTGTTAGCGAGGGAATTAAATTTAGACCAAATCAAAGAAATCCACGAAGCAACCGATGTAGAACTTGAATTTTTCGTTTCAGGGGCACTATGTGTTTCGTTTAGTGGAAATTGTTATATGAGTATAGCCGGTGGTGAGCGTAGTGCAAACCGAGGTTCATGTGCTCAAAATTGCCGTTTGCCTTATCAATTGGTAGATGGAACTGGAACAACGCTTATTGAAAGCAGTCACTTATTATCTATCAAAGATTTAGACTTAAGCGATCAACTTCCCAATTTAATAGACGCCGGAATTACTTCGTTTAAAATTGAAGGGCGTTTGAAAGATGTGGTGTATGTGAAAAATAACGTTTCGTATTTGCGTAAAAAATTAGATGCGTTTTTAGAAAATAACGACACTTACGTTAAATCTTCTTCGGGTAGAACTTTCTACACCTTTGATGCTGAAATGTCTCGCAGTTTCAACCGTGGCTATACTGATTATTTTGTGAACCACAGAACGAAAAAAATTGGCTCGTGGGAAAGTCCGAAATCTCAAGGACAATACATTGGAAAAATTACTGAAATCGTTGGAAAAGGATTCAAAATCGAAAACGGAGATATATTGAACAATGGTGATGGATTGTATTTCATCAACGAGAAAAAAGAAGCGGATGGAATGCAAGTGAATGTGGTGTTAAACAACGTGGTAATTCCAAATAATTTCAGAGAAATTGCTATCGGAACAGAGATTTACCGAAATTCAGATGCCGAATTTAACCGTATGGTAGAACGTGAAGACAGTGCTATTCGTAAAATTGGTGTGTATTTACACTTTACGGAAACAGAAACTGGTTTTCAATTGACTGTAACGGATGAAGATGGTCACACAACAAGTATTCAAACAGAAGCTACAAAAGAATTAGCAAAAACGGAAAATGCAGGTTATCAGAATTTAGAGAAAAATTTAGCTAAAACTGGTAATACTCCATTCATCGTTAATCATTTAGAAATCAAGATTTCAGACAATTGGTTTTTACCGATTTCAAAAATCAATGAAATGCGTCGTGAGGTATTGGATTTATTGATTGAAAAACGCATCGAAGAATACCACCGAGAGGAATTTCAAATTACCAAAACGGATCATCCTTACCCAGTACAAGTATTAGATTTTACCTATAACGTTTCGAATAAGTTAGCACGTAAATTCTACGAACGTCATGGAGTAACCGAAATCGAAAAGGCTTTCGAATTACAATGGGATCCAGGGAAAGCGCGTGTGATGACTACCAAATACTGTGTAAAATACGAATTAGGCAAATGTGCTCGTTTCCAACGTGACACGATGGGTACTAAAGTCGTTGAACCTCTTACTCTTAAACACGGTGAAATTGAATACAAACTCAAATTCAATTGTAAACCGTGTGAGATGGAAATTTGGGAAAAAGAAGCGGATTTGACGTTTGAGGATGAGGAAGCCTAGACTACCTCAAACTTCACCTTTTCACCTTCTTCTCCATTCACAATCAAGGAAATAAAATGCTCTCCTAGATAGTAATTACGAGTAGTTATAGGTTTGAAGGAATGTTTTCGTTCTAATATAAGCGATGTATTACCTACTATATTGGTCGATGTGATTTGAAAAACTTTTTCTCCGAAAGGTTTATTCAATCGTTTAAAATAGACTTTGTATTCAATACGTATCGAGGAAGATTTTGACCCTGTGTTTTCAATTTTGAGAGAAAAAGGAAGCTCACCTCCTATTTTAACTTCTGATTTAGAGAGTTCAAATGAAATGACAGAAATTGAAGTGTCTGGTTTTATTCCAATAATAAACAACGCTTTGGAATTACCTTGCTTTAACAATGTTCTAATTCCATGTTTGATAGCTTGGTTCACTTCTTTAGATACACCATGTTTTTTTGTGCACCAATCTAACACCAAATCAGGATGCGTTTTGGAAATGTCATTCAAATTATTAGCTACGCTGCGACGCACATATTCTGATGGATCTGTAATTAAATTATCGAGTATCGGAAATATAGGTGCTGGTTCTTTTGTATAAGTTCGCAACACTTCTCCCCATGGTAATTTAGGTCGAATGCCCTCACTTGCCAATCTTCGAACGTGGTGATTTGAATGTTTAGACCAAGCAAACATCTGTTTTTCAAATTGATCAGGATAACGAATGATAAAAGGACGAATGGCAAATTCACAACTTGTAAACGTCGTTACTTCTTCCATGGTTTTGATTGCCAATTCAGGATAATCAATAAAGTACAAAACAATGAAATCTGCTAAAAATAAGTATTCTAGACTGTATTCCGTACTGTGAATTGACTTTAAGTAATTTGTTATATCAACTAAAACTTTTGCTTGATTTTCAACTCCATCCAATTGAAAAGTTCTCCAAACAAGCGTCGTATGCCGCATACGTTCTTTCAAGGTTTTCACTCCCCAAGAAGAATCCATCAACTTTTCGAAAAATTCATCTTTTGGAATTGAATTTCCTGTTTTTGCTAATGCATCTAAAAATCCCTCGTAAAAAGATACAGAATACTTATCTTTAAGTAATGTAGACATATTAAAACCAAACTGTTAAACCACCTACCAACCATGTTAAACGATTCGTAGGATTACCACTCATAGTAAAAAAAGCATCTTTATCACTCGAAAATTGTCTCGCTTCAAAACGAACTAATGCATGATCATTCGCTTTGTAATTATAACATAAACTAGCACTTCCTATGGTAAAACCACTAGATATATTCGGATTTAAAATCATAGTTTGAGACGGATCATTCCAATATTCTACCCTTCCTGATAACGAATGTTTAGAATTAAAATTATATTTACCTATCAAATTTGCCTGCCACCACTGTTGATTGATTGATTTAGTTGTTGTTTTTACTTCTTGATTACCAATATAAAAACAACTTGTAAAAGACCATTTTTCAGTTGGATTGTATATCGCATACAAATCGGTAAATAACCTCATTCTGAAATTTGGGTTTAATAAAGATCTTTCATCTCCAATAAATGTATTCCAATTTATTAAAAGTTTATCAGTAGGTCTAAACTCTACCTGTGTACCTATTGATTTTGAATTGTTTAAATCTAGAATTTGTTGCCATCCATTCAAAACATATAGATAACCAGTGATTTTTTTAGAAATCGGCAGGGATATTTTCACTCCTGACAAATAATACGGAACATATTCAGGTGCGATACTTCTAGTATACATTAAATGGTCTTTACTTACAGCACTTTCATTTGTATAAGGAGAACCTAATACCCCTGCGTCTAACAAAATATTATGTTTTTTATTCAATCGAAAACCAACTGATCCTTCGACAATATTTTTCAATGTACCAGGTTCTGTAGCGTAATTGGAATTCATGTAGGTACCAAAACCTGGAACAAAACGTACTCTAAAATTACTGTCTGTATATCGGATGTCTAAATAAGCTAAATTGATATTCAATTCGTTATTTCGATTCATATTAACAAAATATGGAACGGTATTAGAACTATTTTTTTCCGACGAAATACCATAATATGCATCCAAATATCCACCAATTGCTAATTTATTGATTTTTACTCCCCCACTAGTATCAACCAGACCTGTATTTGTTACTTGTGCTTTTATATCAGTTATTAAAAAGATAAAAAATAACAAAAACAAACCCAATCGAATAAAATGATTTTGTCTTAAAAAATGAATGTAAGATCTCATAGATACAAAAATAGAAGAAAATCTTGCTTTTAGAATTATGTGTTGAAGTAATATTACCTCCATTTCCCACAATAATCCTTATTTTTGCGATACTATGATACAATTCAAAAAAGTTGCATTTTACACATTAGGTTGTAAACTGAATTTTTCAGAAACGTCAACCATAGCGCGTCTCTTTGAAGATGCTGGTTTTGCAAAAGTTGACTTCGAAGATACCCCAGATGTTTATGTAATCAATACATGTTCTGTAACAGATAATGCAGATAAAAAATGCAAGCAACTAGTAAAGAAAGCCTTGAAAACCAATCCCAATGCTTTTGTGACTATAGTTGGGTGTTATGCGCAACTTAAGCCAGAAGAGATTGGTGAAATTCCTGGTGTGGATTTAGTTTTAGGGGCGAATGAAAAATTTGATATTATCTCCTACATTGAAAATACCGATAAAAAAGAAGAAGCAACAGTTGCTTATAAAAACATCAAAGAGACTAAATCATTTGTTCCTGCTGTATCTTTCGGAGATAGAACTCGTTCGTTCTTGAAAGTTCAAGATGGATGTGACTACTTTTGTACCTTCTGTACCATTCCGTTAGCACGAGGAAAAAGTAGAAACGCAAGTATCGCTGAAACTATTGATGAAGCTGAAAAAATAGCAAACACAGATATAAAAGAAGTTGTACTTACGGGAGTAAATATTGGTGATTTCGGACAAGGTGAAGGTGAAAATTTCTTTCAATTGATTCAAGCATTAGATGAAGTTGAAGGAATTGATCGTTATCGTATTTCATCGATTGAACCAAATTTGCTATCAAATGAAATCATTGATTTTTGTTTAACTGATTCAAACAAATTTGTTCCCCATTTCCACATTCCATTACAAGTTGGCAACGACCGTATCTTGAAAGCAATGCGAAGAAAATACGAACGTTACTTGTATGCAGAACGTGTAGCACAAATCAAATCTTTACGCAAAGATTGCTGTATCGGTGTAGATGTCATAGTAGGATTTCCAGGTGAAACAGATGAAGAATTTTTAGATTCATACAACTTCTTACAATCCTTAGATATTTCTTATTTACATGTGTTTACCTATTCTGAAAGAGCAAATACAAGCGCTCCCAAATTAGGCGAAACCGTACCGATGGAAAAAAGAAAAGAACGTAGTAAAATGCTACACATTCTTTCAGATAAGAAAAAACGCGCTTTCTACGAAGAAAACGTTGGTTCTGACCGCACAGTACTATTTGAGGCAGAAGAAGATGAAGGAATGATGTTTGGTTTTACTGAAAATTATGTAAAAGTGAAAACACCTTTTGAAGCTTCGTTGGTAAATCAATTCAGAAATGTAAAATTGACAGCCATTGACCGTGATGGGATTATGAAAATTGAGGTATTAGATTAAAAAACTACAAATGAAATTGAAACGTATTTTATTCTTTTACAGTTTATTAATTTTCACATGTATTAGTTTTGGCCAACAAAAATATCCAAAACAACCTGCTGATATTCTTAAGTATATTATTGATATACAAGTTACGGATGAGAATAACAAAATTAAAGTTACCGAAAACGTTCACGCTCAATTTTCAACGACTATTGACACTTTCTATTTAGATTTAACCAATTTCAATGGTAATACAGGAATGCAAGTTTCTCGTGTTTTAGAACAAGGTTACCCTGTTTCTTTTATTCACAAAAATAATCGCATAGGAATATTGGTAGTGCCGCCACCTAAAAACACCCCCTATTTTGATTTTCAAATTGAATACGAAGGTATTCCTTCTGATGGCTTAATCATCGGAAAAAATAAATTTAACGAACGCACTTTTTTTGGTGACAATTGGCCACAAAGAGCGCATCATTGGTTTGCTTGTATCGATCACCCTTCTGACAAAGCGTTTGTAAGATTTAAAGTAGCTGCCCCCTCCCACTATCAAGTAATTGCGAATGGAAAGCATTTAGAAAGTACGTCAGACATAAATAACCCAAACATTACAAGACACATATTCGAAACAAATAAACCAATTCCTTCTAAAGTAATTGTTATTGGTTTAGCAAACTTTGAAATTGAAAGAACAAAATATAATAAGTCATTAGAAACATCTACATGGGTATATCCAAAAGATAAAACAAATGGCAAAAAAGATTTTGCTCTAAAAGATAGTATTTTGAAATATTACGAAAAAAATATCGGTACGTTTCCTTTTGAAAAATTAGCTCATGTTCAATCAACAACCATGTACGGTGGAATGGAAAATGCTAGCTGTATTTTTTATGATGAAAACGTAATCAAAGGAGATGGTAAAATAAACGAATTGATTGCTCATGAAATAGTACATCAATGGTTTGGTAATTCTGCCTCTGAAAAAGAATGGTCTGATTTATGGCTTAGCGAAGGATTTGCAACATATCTTACCAATCTATACATTGAGGATGTATTTGGTAAAAAGGCTTTTAGAGAACAATTACTAAAAGATAGAAAAAAGGTAATATCTTTTGCACAGAAAACTTTACCTCCATTAAAAGACACCTTAACTCAAAATGTTCAAGATTTACTTAACCCGAACGCTTATCAAAAAGGAAGTTGGATACTTCATATGATTCGTGAACAAATTGGAATTGAGCTTTTTTGGAAAGTAATCCAAAACTACTATAAAGCATATCAATACAGTAATGCTTCAAGTAAAGATTTTTTTAAAATATTAGAAAAAACAACTGATAAAGATTTTAATCAATTTTATAAAGATTGGGTTACACAGCCCGGACATCCTATTATTTCAACAAAAACAAAAGAAGAAATTATTACTGATTCAACTAGTAATCTATCTCAATTTCAATATACTATTGATATAAAACAACAGCAAAAAATAGTTTTTCGTTTTCCATTAGAAGTAGAAATTCTATTTGAAGACAATACCAAAGAATTTTTAGCGTTATACATGGATAATAGTATTATTACGCAAAATTTACTATATTCAAAAAGAATTAAGCAATTAATACTCGATCCAAATTGTAAATTGTTATTTGACGAAGGGAAACCAGCAAAATGAAGATATTACTAGTTATAGCACTTTTAGGTTTTATGACCGGCTCAGCAGTCAAGTCGGATGATCTAATAGGGTTGTGGTTAGATGAGAGTAGAAAATTGATCGTCGAGACCTACAAAGCTGACAACTTATATTATGCTAAAATTCGTTGGTTTGACAATGAAAACAAACGAATTGAAAAATTCTCTGAAAAGGGATTACCTAAAAGTAAATGGATCAATTATAAAGTCATGGAGCATTTTAAGTTTGATGGTGAAATGTGGAAAGATGGCGTAATTCATCAAATTAAAACAGGACATACCTATGATGCAACTATTCATATGAAAAATAAAAATTTTATTGTTGTTAGGGGATATGTATTGATTACCATGTTAGGTGAAAATGTTTCATTTACAAGATACACTTCAACCCTACCTAAACAAGAGTAATTTAAATCTTCTTTTTATTTTTAAATTAAGTAATTAATTTTAAAGATCTTATAATAAACAACCCTTATTATTGTAAATATTTTACACAAATTAACTATTACTTTTATGTTAAATCTATACTAAACAACCCTTATTCTATTCAGTAAGTCATCTTGTAGAAAATAAAAATATAAATCAATACGAATCATTATCTTTGTATTATGAGTTCGATTAGACAAAATAAAATTGAAGGAGTAATTCAAGAAGAATTATCAGTGTTCTTTCAGCGAAACGCACGAGAAATATGTTTAGGTGCAATGGTTTCAGTTACGGTTGTTCGTGTAACTTCAGACCTTTCTTTGGCTAGAATATTTGTAAGTATTTTTGCTGGCCCTCCAAAAGAAGAAGTTTTGGCATCCATCAATGAAAACGCAAAAAAAATCCGTGGTGAAGTTGGTAAACGTTTAAAAAACATGCGTAAAATTCCAGATTTAGTATTTAAAATCGATGATTCGCTTGATTACGCCATGGAAATTCAAAACTTACTGAATAACAAATAATTAGTTCCTTACCGTGAACGTTCCTTTATTTATAGCGCGAAGATATTTATCCTCTAAAAAGAAAAGTGTTGTTAATTGGATAACAAGGATTTCAGTGATAGGAATTGCTGTAATTACAGCTGCACTGATCATATTACTCGCTGCTTTCAATGGAATTGAATCCATGGTTGAAAAACTATACACGGAATTTGATCCATCAATTATAATCAGATCAACCCAAAGAAAAACCTTTTCTGATAAAACTCTTAAGATTGCATCCATAAAAAGACTACCTTTTGTAGAAAATACAAGTAAAGCAATTGAAGAAATTGTAGTTCTTCGTAATGAAAAAAAATGGGTGAATGCTAAAATTGTAGGAGTAGAAAAGTCATTCATGAAAATGGCTAAAATACCAGAACATATAGTTGATGGTTATCCTACATTTGATGAAAAAGGTATAAAAATGGGACTAATTGGAGCTTCCTTGCTTGAAAAGCTAGGCGGATACATCCCTTCTCATACAGGTTTTGAAGATGTTTTATGTTATTTCCCTAAAAGAGATGCAAAAGTTTCACCAACTTCCAATCCATTTCGAATTCATCAACTTCATCTCGCCGGTAGAATTAACTATAACATTGAAGTGAACAATGAGAATTTATTGATTCCCATAGAGCTAGCATCTGAATTACTTGAATACGAACATGATATAACTGCTTTTTATATTGACATAAAAAAAGGAGAAAATCTCGAAAAAGCAAAAGAAAAATTACAAGAAATTGTAGGACCAAAGTTCTCGGTAAAAACTCATTTAGAGAAAAACGAATTAATTTACAAAACAAGTAAATCTGAAAAGTTAATTGTTATTGCAATTCTAGTATTCATTTTCATTCTCGCTGCTTTCAACTTAGTAGCTTCTTTGACAATGTTGTACATCGAGAAGAAAAAAAATATTTTGACTCTTCAAAGTCTTGGTGCAAATGAAAAATTTATTTTCAAAATCTTTTATTTTGAAGGTTTACTCATTGCATTCAAAGGAGTAATTATCGGAGCAATTATTGGTACTTTAGTTTGCTTAATCCAATATTTTGGAGAATTATTGGTTTTACCAAACTCAGGAAATCAATCTTTTCCGATAAAATTCAAATTAACCGATGGTTTACTCGTTCTGTCAATTGTTTCTTTGTTATCGATTTTATCAAGTTACTTACCAGTAAAATATTTGGTTTATAAAAATAGAATCAATCGTTTAGACGGTACAATTATATAATTATTTTCCCAACAATTTCAACTTTAAATTTGAATCTGCAGGATTTTTTCCGAGCCAAATACCAAAAAGTGCTCTCTTGAAATCAACCCCTTTAATCAATCCTATTTCTTCCCCGTTTTTTTCAATTATTAAACCAATTTCAGGATGGTATCTTAATTGTATTTTGTCACCAAGTTTAAACTCTTCTTTGAATGAATTACTAAACTTTAATATTTGATCTTTTGAAACCCTCCCATAATCTGACTTCTTAAACCCTTCATTTACAGCCTCTAAAAACACCCTTTTATTCACTTTTGTCGAAATAATTCGGATACTGATAACCATTGGTTTATCAGTTAAAATTATTTCATTTTCATCTGTTATTTTCTTTTCTAGGTAAAGACCACAAACGTATAAATCAAAAAAATATTTTTCTCTTATCCCAATACCATTAAGAATTAAACGATCTTTATTCTCGTTTATTTCTGTGTAATACTTTACTCCACCATAAGTTATTGTTTCCTTTTGAGAATGTGTAACCGTTGAGTAAAAAATAAGAACTAACTGAATTATAAATACTGTTTTCATACCATTTATTTTCTTTAATTTAATCATTTTAAATTAAATAGAAATGAAAAAAATAATAGTGAACTCTTATTTTTAATTCTTAAAAACTCTTAGTAAATTTGTTCTTCTTTTAAATATTGATATGAGCGATTTCGTAGTTTCAGCGCGTAAATATAGACCACAAACGTTTGATACTGTTGTTGGTCAACGCTCTATTACATCGACTTTAAAAAATGCAATTAAAAACAAACATTTAGCTCAGGCTTTTTTGTTTTGTGGTTCAAGAGGAGTTGGTAAAACAACTACAGCCCGTATTTTAGCAAAAACAATTAATTGTTTCAATAGAACGGAACAAATTGAAGCATGTGATCAATGTGAATCTTGTTCGTCTTTTAATTCTGGTGCTTCTTTGAATGTGTATGAATTAGATGCTGCATCTAATAACTCCGTTGACGATATCAGAGAATTAGTTAACCAAGTTCGAATTGCTCCTCAAATTGGTACTCACAAGGTTTATATAATTGACGAGGTTCACATGTTATCAAATTCAGCTTTCAATGCATTTTTGAAAACATTAGAAGAACCACCTGCTCATGCTATTTTTATTCTTGCAACTACGGAGAAACATAAAATTATCCCTACTATTTTGTCACGTTGTCAGATTTTTGATTTTCAACGCATCAAAGTAAAGGATATAGCAGATCATTTATCTTATATAGCAGTAAAAGAAGGTATTAGCGCTGATTCAGAAGCATTACATGTAATTGCTCAAAAAGCGGAAGGAGCATTACGCGATGCATTATCAATCTTTGATCAAATTGTAAGTTTTGCTGGAAATAATTTAACCTATCAATCTGTACTTGAAAATCTGAACATACTTGATTATGATTATTTTTTCAGAATTGTCGACAGCTCTTTCAAAGAAGATATTCCTGCATGTCTATTGATGTATAATGACATCATGGAAAAAGGTTTTGATGGCCACAACTTTATCTTAGGTCTTTCTGAACATTTTCGTAATCTATTAGTTTGTAAAGATGTTCGAACTGCTAAATTACTTGAAGTAGGTGAAAGCGTTCAAAATCGTTATGTTGAACAAGCAAAATTATTAGACGCATCATACATCATACGAGCATTGGGTGTTTTAAGTAAAGCTGATGTTGATTACAAATCATCGAAAAATCAACGTTTATTAGTTGAGATTACTATCATGCAGTTATGTTCAATTAAAAACGAACTCGAAAAAAAAAAAGCTTAACTGATTTTGTAGAGTTAATTCCTTTCATTGGACAACCCTCTAAAAACGATATTCAAACTAAATCTGAAAAACAGGATAGTAAATCTGTTACTACACCATCATTAGGTGATATTTCTTTCAAAAAAGAGGTTAAAACACTAATTTCTCCCACTGGTACTCTTACGTCAGGACTAATCTCCGTTAAAGAAATATTAGATAAAAATGAGAATATAGAGACCGTTGAAAATTTTGAAAATAAACCAAAATCTCCTTTCACTTTAGATGATTTGATGATTTATTGGAGAAAATTTGCTTTTATAATGAAAGAAGATGGAAATGATACTATCTATCTTGCCATGAAAAAGAGAGATCCTAAATTAGCAAATGATTTTGTTATCATTCATGAAGTAGATAACCAAGTTCAAATAGATTATATCCAAACACATATAACTGATTTATTGGATTTTTTACGTGAAAACCTTAAGAATTGGGGTATTACAGTAAAATTCTCAATCACCGAAGCTCAAGAAGAAAATGTAAAATTTCAAACTGGTAAAGATAAGTTTGCTGTTCTGGCTCGAAAAAATCCTAATTTATATACTCTTCAAAAATTATTCAATTTAGATATTGAATATTAATTCTTTAGAAGCTAAAAAACCTTTGATTCCAGCATACATTTTATCTAATTGTTCATCTGTTGTACAATAGGGAGGATTTAAAAATATGATATTTCCAAGTGGCCTTATTAATAAACCCTCATCTAAAAAATACTGATACGCCTCATCTCTAATTGAAGAAAAATAATCTGCATTGGTTAGTTGGATCTCCACGGCGATAATTGTCCCTAATTGTCTAATTTCAAGTAATTTTTCGTCTTGTAAACTTTCTTTAAATTGAGTATGTTTATTTGAAATTCGTTTAATATCCCCCTTAAATTCAGCTTTTTGTGTAATATCAATACTTGCGCAAGCAACAGCACATGCTAAGGGGTTTCCGGTAAATGAATGTCCGTGCAATAACGCTTTCGTTTTCTCTTCTGCTAAAAATGCATTGTATATGTTTTCTGTTGCTACCGTCAATCCTAACGGTAATACACCTCCCGTCAATCCTTTAGAAAGACAAATAATATCAGGTGTTTCGGCAATATGATTCATCGCAAATAACTCTCCTGTTCTCCCCCAACCTGTCATCACTTCATCAAAAATTACGAGAACTCCAAAAGATTTAGCTAAAGCTGTTATTTGCTGAAGAAAATCAGCTGAATACATACACATACCAGCTGAACCTTGAACAAGCGGTTCTAGAATGATGGCTGCAAATTCATTCGTCTCAAACAAGTTTTTTACTTGATTAAGTAGAATAGTTTCTTTATCAGCAGTTGGGAAAGGTAAATAATCTACAGAAAAAAACAAATGTTCAAAAGGCTCATTAAAATATCCACGTTGAGAAATACTCATTGCTCCAAAAGTATCTCCGTGGTAAGCACCTTCTAACGCTAAAATTCTTTTTTTAGGTTGATTCTGATTGAACCAATATTGAAAAGCCATTTTTAAAGCAACCTCTACCGCAGTAGATCCATTATCAGAAAAAAATACTTTACTGAAATTTTTTGGTAAAATAGATATCACTTTTTCTGATAATTCAACTGCTTTTGGATGTGTTACACCAGCAAAAATTACATGATCAATCGCATCAAATTGATTTATTAATGCTTCCTTTAATTCTTTCTTTCCATGTCCATGAATATTTACCCACCAAGAAGAATTACAATCTAAATATTCTTTTCCATCTTCTGCATATAAAACACTTCCTTCCGCTTTCACTATCGCTAAAGGTGTTGGAGCCGTTTGCATTTGAGTAAAAGGATTCCAAACGTATTTTTTATCAGATGAAAGTATTGTTGACATAAACTATTAAAATTTATTCTTCTTCCGTACTATCAAACAAACTAGGTTGATTTTCGTTATCTTCCTCATTAGAAGTTTGAACATCCCATTCCATGGTGATTGCTTCTTCATCCCCTCCGTCAGAAGTAACTACGGCTTTCTCTTCTGGCCATGGTTCACCACCATCGATTTCGTGAGTTAGTACAATTTCTTTCACCTTGAGTTTTGTAACTTGATTACCTTGTGCTTTCAATCCTTTAACATCAATCAAATCAGCAATATTGATGAGATTATCTGGTAAGTTTTTCGTTTCTTTTAGTAGTTTGTTGTATACAATTCGAACTTCAGGTCTGTATGAAGTGGAAACCACATCCATATACGATCCTTCTGATTCTGAAATGAATGATACTTTTTTATCCGAAGTTACTTCACACAAGAAACGTTTTACAAAATGTAATTCTTTTTCAGCATCATAATAAATCGCCGAAATTGGACGAGCTGGTACCCATTTTTCTATGTGAATCATATCTTCATCAAAGTGGTTCGCCAAATCAAAACTTGTTAAACGATACTCACCAGATTTGTAAATAGTAAGAATTCTATCTGAACCTTTGAAAGAACCAAGGAATTTACCTCTACCATCGTCGTTTAATCGACCAACCACTGTATCGTACCAAATTTTACGAGCAGCTAACGTAGAACCACCCACTTCTTTTTGTACAATTTTCTGAACGATTTCTTTGGTCACACGATTTCCTGCAGATGAACGAGATTTGATTAATAAATCTCCAAAATCAATATCGAAACGTAATCGTTTTAGATGTGGTCTAGGACGTAACATAACTGTTACAATTTCTTTTTCACCATTTGGATGAACAGAGAAATATAATAATTTACTTCCTTTTGTTCCTCTTGATAAATCATATTCTGTATCACGAGTGATTGAGTTTACATAAAAACGCTTCATCATCGTTGGCCCACCTAAACCATCTTGATACATCATGTGGTAAATGGTACGCGTATCTCCTCTTTTCCAAACGTTAGCGTATATTATTCCTTTACCAACGAATTTTTTATCCGCTACTTTGGTTACGAGCATTTTACCTGTGCTGAAAAAGATAATAATATCATCAATTTCAGAACAATCGTTTACTGCCTCTGTTTTCTTTAATCCCCACCCAATAAAGCCTTCTTCTGGATCAACATATAATTTACGATTCGCAATAATTACTTTAGAAGCAGCAATGTTGTCAAAGATTTTGATTTCCGTTTTACGTTCTTTTCCTTCTCCAAATCGCTTTTTTAAATCCTTGTAATAGTCGATAGCATACTCGATTAAGTTTGCCAAACGATCTTTTACATATTCCATCTCCTCTTCCAATTTCACAATCGCATCATCCGCTTTGTCACTATCAAAGCGAGTGATTCGAATCATCTGAATTTGAGTTAATTTGAATAAATCATCTGTAGTTATTTCTCTTACAAATTTATCTTTAAATGGCTCAAAACGCTTAAATAGATAACCGTATAAACTTTCTCTATCTGAATATAATTTAAAATCAATGTACATTTCTTCTTGAATGAAAATTTTCTCTAGCGTTGAGAAATGCCATTGTTGCATTAATTCTTGTAAACGAATTTCTAATTCCCATTTTAAAAGTTGAACAGTATTATCCGTATTCACTTTCAAAATTTCACTCACTCCAATAAATCGAGGTTTATCACCATCGATAATTGATGCATTCGGAGAAATCGAAACCTCACAATCTGTAAAAGCATATAATGCATCTAAGGTTTTATCAGGAGAAACACCTGGGTGTAAGTGAATTAAAATCTCTGCATTCGCTGAAGTATTGTCTTCAATCTTACGAACTTTGATTTTTCCTTTATCGTTTGCCTTTATAATACTTTCAATCAAAGAACCTGTATTCGTACCAAAAGGGATTTCGGTCACCATCAAGGTTTTATTATCTACCTTTTTGATTTTTGCACGTACACGTACTTTTCCCCCACGTAAACCATCATTGTAATTACTGAAATCAGCCATCCCCCCTGTTAAAAAATCAGGGAAAATCTCCACTTTTTTACCACGTAAATGATTGATAGATTGATCAATTAATTCGATAAAGTTATGCGGTAAAATTTTACACGCCATACCTACTGCGATTCCTTCTGTTCCTTGTGCTAATAAAAGCGGGAATTTTACCGGAAAATTTTCAGGTTCTTTGTTACGACCATCATAAGAAGATAGCCAATTGGTTGTTTTAGGATTAAATACAACATGATTCGCAAATTTAGATAATCGAGCTTCGATATAACGAGCAGCAGCAGCACCATCTCCAGTTAATGTATTACCCCAGTTACCTTGGCAATCAATCAATAGTTCTTTTTGACCAACTTGTACCAAAGCGTCACCAATAGATGCATCTCCATGAGGGTGATACTTCATTGTATTTCCGATGATATTTGCTACTTTATTGTAACGACCATCATCCATTTCCTTCATTGAGTGAAGAATACGACGTTGTACTGGTTTTAAACCATCATACAAAGATGGTACAGCACGCTCTAAAATTACATAAGAAGCATAATCTAGAAACCAATTTTCATACAATCCATTAAGAGGTATAATCTTATCGTCTAAATCTGCTTTTTCAAATGGATTATGTTGAGGTTCTTGCTCTTCATTTCCATCTTGCATATCTTCAATTTCGTCTTCTGCCATAACTTAATTAGGATGCTTTTTCAATATCTGAGGAAGTTTCTTTGTCTTTAGCAATTTCCTCTTCTAAATCTTTTTCTACACGTAAATTATCAATGATAAAATCTTGTCTTTCAGGAGTGTTTTTCCCCATGAAATACGATAAAATTTCATCAATCGAAGCTTCTTTTGAAAGAATAACTGGTTCCAAACGAATATCTTCACCAATAAAATGTTTAAACTCGTCTGGAGAGATTTCACCCAACCCTTTAAATCGAGTGATTTCTGGATTTTTACCTAACTCAGCGATTGCATTTCTACGTTCTTCCTCTGAATAACAGTAAATTGTTTTCTTTTTATTTCTAACTCTAAATAATGGTGTTTGAAGCACGTACACGTGATTACGTTTTACCAAATCAGGAAAGAATTGTAAAAAGAAGGTTAATAATAACAAACGAATATGCATTCCATCGACATCCGCATCGGTAGCGATTACAATACGATTGTAACGCAAGTTATCCATGTCTTCTTCAATATCTAAGGCCGCTTGAACCAGGTTAAACTCTTCATTTTCATAAACCACTTTCTTTGTTAACCCATAACAGTTTAGAGGTTTGCCTCGTAATGAGAAAACTGCCTGTGTGTTTACATCCCTTGATTTTGTAATTGAACCACTTGCAGAATCTCCCTCTGTAATAAATAAGGTCGTATCTTCTCTTCGTTCGTCTTTTAAATCCGTATAATGTACACGGCAATCTCTTAATTTTTTATTGTGAAGATTTGCTTTTTTTGCTCGCTCTCTCGCTAATTTACGAATACCAGATAATTCCTTGCGTTCTCTTTCCGATTGTTTAATTTTCTTTTCTAGTGTATCAGCAACTTCAGGATTTCTGTGTAAATAGTTATCTAATTTTTCTTTTAAAAAGTCATTAATAAATGAACGCATGGATTGACCACCTGGTTCTATTTCTTGCGAACCTAATTTGGTTTTTGTTTGAGATTCAAATACAGGCTCAATTACTTTCACAGCAATCGCAGCAACAATCGATTGTCGAATATCCGCCGCATCGTAGTTTTTATTATAAAAATCACGAATTACTTTTGCCACTGCTTCTCTAAAAGCACTTTGATGGGTACCACCTTGAGTTGTATGTTGACCATTTACAAACGAATAATAATCTTCACCGTAAGTTTTACCATGTGTAAAAGCAACTTCTATATCCTCACCTTCCAAGTGAATAATGGGATAAAGAGGGTCGCCATCCATATTGTTATCTAACAAGTCTTTTAGACCATCTTTTGATTGGTATTTTTCACCATTGTAATAAATTGCTAAACCACGATTCAAATAACAATAATTCCAAAACATCTTAATTAAATAAGGTGCTTTGAATGCATATTTCTTGAAAATCGTATCGTCTGGATAAAACTCTACATACGTTCCATTTTGTTCTGTTGTTTCAGTAAGTGATTCTTCAGAAACTAATTCTCCTCTTTCAAATGTAGCCTCTTTTTTCTGTCCATCTCTTACAGAATAAACCATAAAATATGAACTCAATGCATTTACCGCTTTCGTTCCGACACCATTCAGACCAACCGATTTTTTAAAGGCTTTTGAGTCATATTTACCTCCAGTGTTCATTTTGGAAACAACCTCTACCACTTTCCCAAGAGGAATACCTCGACCATAATCTCGAACACAAACCTTACCATCTTTGATTTTAATATCGACACGCTTTCCATTCCCCATCACAAATTCATCGATACAATTATCCACCACCTCTTTCACTAGGATATAGATACCATCATCAGCTGCTGCTCCATCCCCTAATTTACCGATATACATACCAGGGCGTAATCTGATATGTTCTTTCCAATCGAGTGATCGAATATTATCTTCAGTGTATTGATTTTCTGCCATAATAATGCATTATATCTTAACTTACAAAAATATAGGTTAAGCACCTTGCATAAACTTCTGTATTCAATACTTTTAAACGTTAACATGTTTAAAATCTAACCTTTTTTAATATAAATCAGCTCTCTATTTAAGATTATTAATACATTTGGGAAAAATATATATGAAAACATTTATTTCGTTTTTAATACTTTCATTAGTACTTTTTTCTTGTAACAAAATTGAGACTTCACAAGATTTAATTGATGATAAAATCATTACTGATTATCTTTCTACCAATAAATTAAAGGCAGTAAAAACAAACAATGGTCTTTATTATTCAATTGATTCTATTGGTGTTGGAAAAAAAGTGAATCCAACTAATACAATTTATGTAAAATACACTGGGAAATTAACCAATGATTCTATTTTCGATCAGAATTTAAACGGTACTTATTTATCTTTGAAAACAGCTATAAATGGTTTTCGTGAAGGTGCTAGTTATTTTAACGTTGGAGGAAAAGGACGATTATTTATACCTTCAAAATTAGCTTATGGTAAAAATTCAGTTGGAAAAGTACCTGCTAATTCCGTTTTAATTTTTGATATCGAAATCATTGAAATTCAATAGACCTCTTCATCTCTCTTCTTAATAAAACGTTTTTGTTCATTAGTAAGAACTAAAGATTTGTTTCTAGCTACATTTATATATCTTAGACTTGGTATTTGAGTTAAGTTTTGAGGGATTTTTTTGAGTTTATTACCCTCTAAATCAATTTTAACTAATGAACTCAATTCAACCATTGTCTCTGGTAAAGAAATTAATTCATTTTCATTCATATAAATTTCTTTCAAGTTTGATAATCTGGTAATTGACTCAGGTAATGAATTTAATTTATTGTATCCTAGGTTTA
>JBKCEW010000122.1:0-17994 GCA_046304235.1 Crocinitomicaceae bacterium
ATGGAAGTTTTTATCAAAAATGGAAATTAAAAAGAACGCTGAACCATTTCTTATTAGATAACGCAACACCTCCTATTGTTTTAATCGATTTGCTCATTAAAATAGAATCTGAAAAAGAAAAACAAAACAAAATTCTGTATGCTTTGCAACAATTAGGCATACATCATCCTGAAACGGAAATACCGCAAATAGAATTAACACTTTCTTTATTAAACCATTATTCAGATTGTATCGAGGAGATAAAGCAACAAGATTTAGAAGATATCGGAAATGAACATTTTTCATTTTTAGAACTAATTCAATGGATAGAAAAAAAGATTGAATTTCCAGATAAATCACCTTTAAAAGAATTCATTACTAACATTATAAACGACTTAAATTACAACGTAAAAAATAGTTTATACCTTAAAGATTTACCATACGAAATCATACGATTCATTCAACAATTCAAAACAATTGATGAATGTAAACAAGCCATTTCAAATCATTATTATTACCTAATCCAGCATTATTATCCGCAGTTAACTGATTTTGAAAATTCTACCATTATATCTTTGGTAGATAAGATTGTAGAGCAAGAAAAAATAGAACAAAGTCATTTTGAAAAAGAAATTATACAAAAACAAAAAGAGAAATTCCACGAATACAACCAACTAATCCTACAATCAGATACTAAACTTTCTGCTGAAGAAAAAGAATTCAAAAAACAACTCAAAAACGGGAAACGAATTCTAGTTAAAGCTTTTGCAAAAACCCGTCATCGTCAATCCATTCGAGAATACATTGATAGTGATGCCATTCATTGGATACATGTCCTAATGCCTGTTTGGTTAGTAACTCCATCGCAATTAGCAACTTTATTCCCTCTCAAAGAGGATTTATTTGATATCTGTATTGCAGACGAAGCAAGTCAAATCCCTTTAATGAATGGAATTGGCGCTTTACAACGTAGTAAAAGAGCGATTATTTTAGGAGATTCCAAACAAATGAGTCCGAGTAACTATTTTAGTGGCATACACCATTCTGTTGACTTACTACATCAAGCAACCTACTACCTTGAAAAACGAATGCTGAAACATCATTACCGAAGCAATCATTCAGAACTGATACAATTTTCAAACAAACATTTCTACAACAATCAATTACAACCTTTCCCTACAACAAATGTATCTTATCCGTTACAACACCATTTTATTGAAAATGGACGTTTTGAAAACAGAACAAATCAGCTTGAAGCAATTAAAATGAGTGAATTGATTACCAAACACATTCATTCAACTAAAAAAATAGGAATAGTAGCCTTTTCTAATGAACAAAAAGAATTGATTTACAAAGTAATTACCCCTGAGATAAAACAATTATATGAAGAAAAAATAAACCAGAATCAAGTTTTCCTAAAATCATTGGAACAAGTACAAGGGGATGAATGTGATATTTTGTTGATTTCACTAGGTTATGCAAAAAACACACACGGTCACTTCCAACTACAAATGGGACCTCTCAATAGAATGAATGGTTACAGAAGATTAAATGTGTTATTTACTCGGGCAAAGGAATCTATTCAATTTGTAACATCCGTTAAAAGCAATGATTTCCCGTGGACGGATAACGAAAGTGTTTTATTACTAAAAAGTTATTTATATCAAATTGAAAATCAAGAAATTTTAACTGATCTAGATTTTCCATTCGGTCTAGAACCTGAGGTCAATGAATCTACTTTAATCATAAACGACCTACATTCTAAAATCGTCTCTCAACAAGATATGGTAACATGTATTGACACCCTTCAAAAAAGAGGTTGGGTAATTCGTTAAATTACGTTAATGATCATTTCTCTTCGATGAAAAATTCTAACTTTCGGTTAAATATATAGTTGAACAATGAGAAAATTAAGAATGGACGTTGTAATTGCTTTTGTTGCCTCTGCAATGATTGCTTTGCTACTTATTCAATTTTATCAAGTTTCGCAATTGTATGACCGAAAATCAATTGAATTTAAAGCAAAAGTGCAAACCCTTGTGGAACGCATCGCGATAAGACATGAAAAAGCAGTCGAAATCAAAAAATACTTACATGTTGTTCGTAAAGACATTAGTCCACAATACAAAGACATACTAAAACACGAATTTCAAAATTTACTGACTGCAAAATCAACCGTTTCTATTAAAGACACGATGTTGCTTGAAAATGGCAAACTTGAAAAATATTTAGCCATTGAAGGAATGTCGGCGGACAGTGTTACAGGATTAAAAACAAAACATCAGGTTTTGGCACGCGACGTTAGTCATATTAACGACGTATTAAACAAAGATATGAACTTAACACGTAGTTCGAATAATGCTGTAGCACGTGCATTAGACCAACGCGTGATGAGTCAAATATTCAAGAAGTCACGTGTAATCAACGAGATGTTGTTTGCTGCATTTCACGACAATACCTATACTTCTCCCGAAAAGAGAATTGATTTAGCGTTTTTAGACTCCATCATTTGTTATGAAACCTGCCAGGATAAACTACCGATGGATTTTGAATTTGTTTTACTGAATTCTGAAAACATCCCTTTAAAATACAAATACCCTACATCACGATACAATGCAAAAATGGACACTTCAAATGCAGCTCAAGCGTTGATTTTCCCATCTAATATGCTCGATGAAAGCATTCGTATCATGTTGAAATTTCCTTCCAAAAAAAGTTATTTATTCAAAGAAATGGAAATGCCTTTAACAATAAGTTTGATGCTTGTTATTCTGATTGCAGTGGCAATTTCCTACATGTTTCATACCATTTTAACGCAAAAGAAATTAAGCGAATTAAAAAATGACTTTATTTCTAATATGACACATGAGTTTAAAACACCCATTTCTACAATCTCTCTTGCTTGTCAAGCGATGAATGACAAAGACATGATGGGTGAAATTGTAGAAAGAACTACCCCATTTGTAAAAATGATTCAAGACGAAAACAGACGATTGGAAATTTTAGTGGAAAGGATCTTACAAAGTGCTACCATCGATAAAGGCGATATTCCGTTAAAAATTGAAAAAATAAACTTAACAGACATCGTCAACGACCTTTGTAATAAAGCACAATTTAGAATACAAGGAAATGGAGGTGAACTTATTATAAAAATTGATGAAACACCCATTTTTATACAAGGTGATAAAATGCATACAACTAATGTGGTATCAAATTTGATAGATAACGCTATAAAATACAGCAAAGAGAGTCCGAAAATCACAGTTACACTTACGAAACAATCAAATGAAATTCTATTGTCAATTCAAGATGAAGGAATTGGTATTTCAAAAGAACATATTAGCAAAATTTTTGATAAATTGTATCGTGTTCCAACTGGAAACGTACACAATGTAAAAGGCTTTGGTTTAGGTTTAAGTTATGTGAAAGCAATAACAAATTTAAACCAATGGAAATTAGACGTAAAAAGTCAGATTAATGTAGGTTCAACGTTTATAATTCGTATACCACAAAACAAAAGTTCAATTTAAAATGTAAGGTTATGGAAAGAAAATTGTCAATTTTACTTGCAGAAGATGATGAAAATTTAGGTTTGTTATTACATACTTATCTATCCTCTAAAGGGTATACCGTAAAACTCGCAAGGAACGGAAAACTTGCGATTGAACATTTTAACAATAACCAAGTTGACTTCTGTATTTTAGATGTTATGATGCCAGAGTTAGATGGTTTTGCAACGGCGAAAGAAATCCGTGAATTAAATAAAAATGTGCCTATTCTATTTTTAACGGCGCGTTCTTTACCAGAAGATAAATTAGCGGGATTTGCTGTTGGTGCAGATGACTACCTCACAAAACCTTTTTCTATGGAAGAATTGTTAGCTCGTATTGAAGCCATTTCTAGAAGAGCAATAAAATCTTCCGATGTGATAGGCGACCAATTGATGGTGGGCAATTTTTTATTCGAGCCTCAAACAAGAATGCTTCATTTACCTTCAGGTGCAGTAAAACTTACGACCAAAGAAAATCAATTATTATCCCTTTTAGCAAAAAACAAAAACGAAATTATTGACCGACAAGCAACATTAAGGGCTATTTGGGGAGACGATAATTATTTCAATGGAAGAAGTATGGATGTTTATATCGCTAAACTTCGAAAACTTTTAAAAGAAGACCCCTCCATAGAAATTATGAACGTACACGGAAAAGGATTTCAATTGATTGTAAAATAATCTAATTTCATATAGGAATTTATCTAATAAGTATTCCTTAATTTTGAAATTCGAAAATTCATAAAATGAAATACTTAATCGTTGGACTTGGAAATCCTGGAAGTAAATACGAAGAAACTCGACACAATATCGGTTTTAAAGTAGTAGAAGCATTTGCTAAAGAATGCAATACAAATTTTGAAATCAAAAAATTAGGTGACGTAGCCTTGGCTAAATATAAAGGGAGACAAATCTACCTATTGAAGCCAAATACTTTTATGAATTTAAGCGGAAAAGCAGTCAATTATTGGTTGCAAGCTGAAAAAATCCCTGTAGAAAATTTACTAGTTATTACAGATGATATTGCCTTACCTTTTGGTAAATTACGAATGAAAGGAAAAGGGAGCGATGGAGGTCACAATGGACTTAAAGACATTCAAGCACAATTAAAATCAGCAGAATATGCACGGGTTCGATTTGGAGTAGGTGCCGATTTCAAGCAAGGACAACAAGCAGATTATGTGCTAGGAGAATGGAATAGCCAAGAAAAAGAAACACTCGAGGAACGCATTCAAACTGCAACTGAATTTATCAAAGGGTTTACTACGATTGGCATCGGATTAACGATGACCAATTGGAATAATAAGTAGACTAACAAACACACCCATTCAAATCAATTAGTGGTATTAGTTTACATCAATTACTTCGTATTATATCCTAAAAATTATTCCAAGCGATAACTTCTCCTGCTACTCTTTTTTGATTTTCCTTGCCGGAATAAATTAGTTTTTTATCAAGTTGAAATGATGGATGCGTATTTTCGAAATAACTTAATCCATTAAAGTGACTTTGCATAATTGTTGCAGAAGATTTTATCTCATAGATTTGTACCTTACCACATTCTTTTGTTATTAAATCAACTTCATGTCCTGCAACATCTCTCCAAAACCAAACGTCATGTATGTTGTGTGTATGATGCATTTTTTTTATGTATTCAGAAACAATCATATTTTCAAATAAACTTCCTTTAAGTGGATGAGTTGATAATTCGTCACTATACTTAATACCTAATAAATAGCACAAAAGACCTGTGTCGTAAAAATATACTTTAGGGGTTTTTATAAGTCGTTTTCCAATGTTTTCAAAATAAGGTTGCAAAGTGAATATAAGGTAACTGCTTTCCAACACAGACACCCAAGATTTTATAGTTGGTTGTGAAACACCACAATCATTAGCGAGTGAATTAAAATTTATTAATTGACCAGCGCGACTTGCTAATAAGGTTAAAAACTTTTTAAATAATGACACGTTTTTTATTTCAATAAGTTCTACCACATCGCGTTGAACATATGTTTGTATGTAATTATAATAGAAAGTTTTAGGCTCTATGTTTCGGTCATAAATAGCAGGATAAAATCCTTTAATCATTGCAGACTGGTAATCCTCTTCTAATAGATTTGAAGAATTTAACTCATCAAAATCAAACGGAAAAAGTTGAAATAGTGCCACTCTACCAGCTAAACTTTGTGTGATATTTTGAAGAAGTTGAAAGTTTTGAGAGCCAGATAATATAAATTGCCCCATTATTCCAGAGTCATCTACAATAGTTTGTAAATATGAAAATAAACTTGGAACACGTTGTGCTTCATCAAAAATAACCTTGGTTGAATATTTTTGAAAAAATCCATTAGGATCATTGGTTGCAAACTCACGAACATCTGGTTTTTCTAAACTGACATAAGTATAATCAGGAAACATTGTTTTAAGCAATGTTGTTTTCCCAGATTGTCTTGGCCCTGTAACTGCCACAATGGGATATTTTTCCATCATGATTTTTATCGGTTCTACTAATGTTCGTTGAATATTCATAGTACAATTTTAAACATAAACTTTGAATTATCCAACACTCAACTTTGAATTATCTTGCCTTTAACTTTGAATTATACAATACTCAACTTTGAATTATCTTACATTTAACTTTGAATTATCCTTAATAAATTACAGATTATAGACAATAATTATCCCAGAATTCAAAAAATTAACCTTTCACTCTACAAGCATTTTATTTTTGAATGCTTAAATTTGAATCGATTTTTCAATAGTAAAAAACAGAGAATGAAAAGACTTAAAATTAAAGATATATTGAGCAAACCATCAATTGGTGCTGAAATTACAGTAAAAGGATGGGTTCGTGCATTTAGAAGCAATCGTTTTATTCAACTTTCAGACGGATCTACCATAAACACACTTCAAGCTGTGGTAGATTTTGAAAAATTCGACGAGTCACTATTGAAAAAAATCTCTACTGCTGCAGCATTGAGTTTGACAGGTACCTTAATTGAATCTCAAGGTAGCGGACAAGCAGTTGAATTAATGGTAAATACGATTGAAATTTTAGGGGAAGCGAATCCAGATGATGTTCAAAAAACCGTGATGCAACCAAAAAAACACAGTTTGGAATTTTTACGTGAACAAGCACACCTTCGTTTCCGTACAAATACTTTTGGTGCTGTTTTTAGAATCCGCCATGCGGTTGCTTATGCAATTCATAAATTCTTCAATGACAAAGGATTTTTCTACTTACACACACCTATCATAACCGGTTCTGATGCTGAAGGTGCGGGTGAAATGTTCAGAGTAACAACCCTTGACCCTAAAAATCCAAAACTAAACGAGGAAGGTAACGTAGATTTTTCTGAGGACTTTTTTGGAAAAGCGGTAAACCTAACTGTTTCTGGTCAATTAGAAGCTGAATTAGCTGCTTTGGCATTGGGTCAGGTATATACGTTTGGTCCTACTTTCAGAGCGGAAAATTCAAATACATCACGTCACTTAGCTGAATTTTGGATGATTGAACCTGAAGTGGCTTTTAATGATTTAAATGACAACATGGATTTGACAGAAGAATTCTTAAAATACATTTGTCAATATGTAATGGATACTTGTGCGGACGACCTTAAGTTTTTAGATGATAGAGATTTCGCAGAACAACAAACAAAACCACAAGCTGAACGTAATGAATTACGATTAACAGAAAGATTACAGTTTGTTGCAAATAATCCTTTTAAAAGAATCACTTACACTGAAACAATTGACATCTTATTAAATAGCACACATTACAAAAAGAAAAGATTCAAATTTGATGTTGCATGGGGAACAGACTTACAAAGTGAGCACGAACGTTACTTAGTTGAAAAAGAATTCAAATCACCTGTAATAATAACCGATTATCCTGCTTCCTTCAAAGCATTTTACATGCGCCAAAATGAGGATGGCAAAACAGTCGCTGCGATGGATGTACTTTTCCCTGGTATTGGTGAAATCGTTGGTGGTTCTCAACGTGAGGAAAGACTTGATGTTTTAAAAGAAAAATGCAAAGCGTTCAATATCCACGAAGAAGAACTTTGGTGGTATTTAGACACACGTAAATTTGGATCTGTACCCCATGCAGGCTTTGGATTAGGATTTGAACGTATGATTATGTTCGTTACCGGAATGTCAAACATCAGAGACGTAATTCCATTTCCAAGAACACCACAAAACGCAGATTTTTAAAAATAAATACGTGCCCACAAGTAAAATGTGGGTATTTTTTTATACATTTAATTAGCAAGAATCCTTAAAAATGGCACTCAAACAACAACTCACGCAACGTTTAGAGCAGAGGCTTTCTCCGCAACAAATTCAGTTGATGAAATTGTTACAAGTACCAACCATTGAGTTAGATCAACGCATAAAACAAGAGATTGAAGAAAATCCAGCTTTAGAAGAAGGTTTAGATAAGCTAGAAGAAGATTTTCCAAGTGCTGAAGAAGATTATACGGAAGATTTAGATGGTTCAACAGACTTTGATTTGTCTGACTACATGGACGATGATGGAGCGGATTATAAAACACAAACGAGCAACCGTTCCAAAGACGATGAAGAATATTATGTGCCTCTATCTGGGGAACAATCTTTTCAAGAAAAACTGATCGAACAATTACACCTACTAGATTTAGATGATACTCAATTTTTAATAGCAGACATTATCATCGGAAACCTAGATGAATCAGGTTACTTAAATCGCGAAATTTATGCTATAGTGGATGATTTAGCGTTTTCTGCAAATGTTTTTGTTACTGAAAAACAAGTAGAAGAAGTCTTACAACTCGTTCAAGAATTAGACCCAGCAGGAGTTGGTGCTCGTGATTTAAGGGAATGTCTTTTATTACAACTAAATAGAGAACACGACGGTGATATTACACGATTTACAGCTAAAAAAATTGTAGAAAATCATTTCGAAGAATTCATCAAAAAGCATTACGATAAAATCTTACTCAAACTGGAAATTGAAGAAGAAGATTTAAAAGAAGCCATCGATGTAATTTTAAAATTAAACCCAAAACCGGGTGGTTCTTCCAAAGAAACCGAAAAACCCATGCAACAAATTACGCCTGATTTTTCTGTTTTTGAATTTGAAGGAAAATTGGAGTTAACTCTAAACGGTAAAAATGCTCCTGATCTGAAAGTAAGCAAAGAATATGAAAACATGTTGCGCGCTTATTCCGAAGGAGCAAAAAAATCAAAATCAGACCGAGAAGCAGTATCCTTTGTAAAACAAAAATTAGAAAGTGCAAAATGGTTTATCGATGCTATCAAACAAAGACAAAACACCTTGTTTGTTACGATGAATGCGATTATGAATTACCAACGCGCATTTTTTCTTACAGGTGATGAAACCAATTTAAAACCAATGATTTTGAAAGATATTTCAGAATTAGTTGGGCTAGACATTTCTACGATTTCTCGTGTAGCTAATAGCAAATATGTGCAAACAAACTATGGCATTTTTTCACTCAAATATTTCTTTTCTGAATCTATGTCCACCGATTCGGGAGAAGAAGTTTCCACAAGAGAGGTCAAGAAAATTTTAGCAGATGCTATTGAACAAGAAGATAAAAGAAAACCATTGCCAGACGATAAATTAACCGATTTATTGCAACAAAAAGGATACAATATTGCGCGAAGAACCGTTGCAAAATACCGTGAACAACTAAACATACCAGTTGCACGCTTACGTAAAGAACTTTAAATGAAATTACTTTCAACAATCATTTCTTGGATTTTCATGCCTTTAATAATGCCTGTTTATGCATTAGTTATCGTGATGTATGTTCCGTCATTCGAAGCAGGATTTTATCAAAAAAACACCCTGTTTTTTCTAACGCCTGAATTGAAATTAGCTATTTTGGCTTTGTTTGGATTATTTTCTTTTTTAGCACCTTCCCTTTCGCTCTTGTTTTTAAAACAACGAAAAATTATTTCATCAATCCAAGTGGATGAACAAAAAGAGCGTTCCTTACCAATGATCATTACGGCACTTTATGCAGGTTTTTTCGCTTGGTTTTTATGGAACAAAACACCGGAAGGAGTATTACCTTTACAAATACATTTGTTTCCGCTGGGTAGTTTTGCAGCAATCATCATAACGCTTATCGCCAATGGATTTGAAAAAGTAAGTCTACACGGTTTAGGAGCAGGAATGTTTTTGGCTTTCATCATCTCCTACTATCAAATTCAACTCTATTATCCGTTGTCAATTATCTTCGCTGCTACGGTACTTTGCGGACTCATCCTATCATCTAGACTTTACCTCCAAAAACACACCTTAAAACAAGTCTTTTTAGGATTTGGAATCGGTTTTGTGACGTTGTATGTAACGTTTCATTTGTAGAAGTTGCCTCAACAAAAAAGACTACCTCATTTCTGAAGTAGTCTTTTGTCTTTTATCTAGGAATCTTTTTTCTAAAGAATTCTAATATTCAAATGTTTCCATGAATTTCGTGGTGAAGTTTCCTTTATTGAAATCTTCGTTTTCCATTAATTTTTGGTGAAAAGGTATAGTTGTTTTAATACCTTCGATTACGTATTCATCAAGGGCACGTTTCATTTTCAAGATAGCTTCTTCACGCGTTTGTGCAACTACGATTAATTTAGAAATCATGGAATCGTAGTTAGGCGGAATTGTATATCCAGCATAGGCATGTGTATCCAAACGTACACCATGTCCACCTGGGCTGTGGTATGAAGTAATTAAACCTGGTGAAGGTCTGAAATCGTTATATGGATCTTCCGCATTGATACGACACTGAATCGCATGCATTTGAGGATAATAATTTTTACCAGAAATTTTATGACCAGCAGCAATTTTAATTTGCTCTTTAATTAAGTCAAAATTGATTACCTCTTCTGTAATTGTATGCTCTACTTGGATACGTGTATTCATCTCCATGAAGTAGAAGTTTCTGTGCTTGTCAACCAAGAACTCAACTGTACCTACACCCTCGTAGTTTACTGCTTTCGTAGCTTTAATTGCCGCTTCACCCATACGTTCACGTAGTTCGTCTGTCATAAAAGGAGAAGGCGTTTCTTCTACTAATTTTTGGTGACGACGTTGAATAGAACAATCTCTTTCAGATAAGTGACAAGCGTTTCCAAATTGGTCACCTGCAATCTGAATTTCGATATGACGTGGTTCTTCAATGTATTTTTCCATGTAGATACCATCGTTTCCAAAAGCAGCAGCAGCTTCTTGTTTAGCCGAATTCCAAAGAGCTTCCATATCTTCTTCTTTCCAAACAATACGCATTCCTTTACCACCACCACCAGCAGTAGCTTTGATGATTACTGGATAAACGATTTTTTTTGCTTGCTCTAATGCATCCTCTAAATCTTTTACAAGACCTGCAGAACCAGGAATACAAGGAACACCTGCCGCAATCATCGTTGCTTTTGCCGTAGCCTTATCCCCCATGCGAGCGATTTGTTCTGGTAAAGCACCGATAAACTTAATACCGTGTTGTTGACAGATTTGAGAAAACTTTTCGTTTTCAGATAAGAATCCATAACCTGGGTGTATCGCATCTGCATTTGTAATTTCAGCAGCAGCAATAATGTTAGGAATTGATAAATATGATTTAGCACTTACAGCAGGTCCAATACAAACCGCTTCATCTGCAAATCTTACAGGTAAACTGTCTTTATCTGCAGTAGAGTAAACTGCTACAGTTTTAATTCCCATCTCTTTACACGTACGAATAATACGTAAAGCGATTTCACCTCTGTTTGCAATTAATATTTTTTTAAACATTTCCGTTGAATTTATAAAAAAAGGGAGCAAACTTTTGATTAACAAAAGTCGGCACCCTCTACAAAGATTCGTTGATTAAGCTGGATCTACTAAAAATAATGGTTGATCATACTCCACTGGTGAAGCATCGTCTACTAATACTTTCACGATTTTTCCAGAAATTTCAGACTCGATATCGTTGAACAATTTCATTGCCTCGATGATACAAACTACTTGACCTTTTCCAATTGAATCACCAACATTTGCAAATGCAGGTTTATCAGGAGAAGATGAACGGTAGAAAGTACCAATCATTGGAGACTTAATTGTAACATATTTAGCGTCTTCAGAAGGAGCAGCAGCTTTTGGTGCTTCAGCAACTGGTGCAGCAGCTGGAATAGATACCGGTGCAGCTACAGCAGGAGCAGCTTGTGCAACAGGAGCTTGAACATAAACAGTATGCTCTTCTTTCTTCGTTTTATGCTCAGCTTTGATAATGATTTTAAAATCTTTTTGTTCGATTTCAACTTCGCTTACACCTGACTTAGAAACGAATTTAATTAAATCTTGAATTTCAGTAAGATTCATATTATTTGATTTAAGTTCTTATTTTCTTAATTTGAATTATATGCCCATTTTAAATAAACAGCTCCCCAAGTAAAACCACCTCCAAAAGCAGATAAAATAATATTATCCCCTTTTTTCAATTGTTTTTCCCAATCCCACAAACAAAGTGGTAAAGTAGCAGCTGTAGTATTTCCATACTTCTGAATGTTGATCATTACCTTTTCTTTAGATAATCCCATTCTCTCAGCAGTAGCATCGATGATTCGTAAGTTTGCTTGATGAGGCACCAACCAATCTACATCTTCACTCGTAAGGTTGTTTTTCTCCATGATTTCAGCAGAAACTTCAGCCATATTAGTCACAGCAAATTTGAAAACAGTTTTACCTTCTTGCTTCACAAAATGGTCTCTATTTTCAACGGTAGCTAATGTTGCAGGATTTGCTGATCCACCAGCTGGTTGAATCAAAAATTTTCTACCAGAACCATCACTTCTTAAAATTGCATCTTGTACACCAAGTCCTTCTTCATTAGGTTCTAACAAAACAACTCCAGCACCATCACCAAAAATCACACATGTAGTACGATCTTGGTAATCAATAATAGAACTCATTTTATCAACACCTACAACAAGTACTTTTTTATGTGTACCAGTCTCAATAAATTTAGCACCTGTTTCCAAGGCATAAATAAATCCAGAACATGCTGCAATCAAATCAAACCCCCAAGCATTCGTCATACCCACTTTATCGCAAACAATATTTGCAGTACTTGGAAACGGATGATCAGGAGTAACTGTTGCAACAACCACTAAATCGATATCCAAAGGAGACAATCCTTTCTTCTCTAATAATTGCTTCACTGCTTCAGCAGCCATGTCAGAAGAAGCACCATCTTTCATGATTCTTCTTTCAGAAATACCCGTACGTGTCAAAATCCACTCATCAGTGGTATCAACCATTTGGGCTAAATCATGGTTGCTCAAAATAGTCTCAGGTAAATACCCTTGAACACCAGTTATTGCAGCTGTTATTTTACTCATATCTTAATTAAATGCTTCGTTAACGCGGGTAGCTAATCCAGATTTCGCTACGTGATATGAATGTAACACCATGTTCTTAACAGCGATATCGTTAGAGATCCCGTGACCAATGATCACGTTACCTTTTACACCTAAAATTGGCGTACCACCATAGTTTTCATAATTGAAACGATCAAAATATTCATCTTGAATACCTCTTTTACGCAACATATGATAAAAACCTTCCGCTTGTTTCAAAACAATATTTCCTGTGAAACCATCACAAACAATCACATCAGCTTTACCTCGGAAGATGTCTCTACCTTCGATATTACCAATAAAGTTAACTTCTTCAGATTCTTCTAGCATTTTATGCACTGCAATCGTCAGTAAGTTACCTTTAGTTTCTTCCTCTCCAATATTTAAAAGAGCTACCTTAGGATTTTCAATTCCATAAACATTCTTAGCATACAAAGCGCCTAATACTGCAAATTGATACAATACATCAGGTTTACAATCTGCATTTGAACCAACATCCAATAATACTGAACTTCCTCCATCAAATGAAGGAATAACAGAAGTTATACAAGGACGTATTACTCCAGGTATTGTATTCACCTTGTAAATTGCACCAACAAGCATAGCACCAGTATTACCGGTACTTGCAAAGGCATCAATTTCTTTTTTTGCCAACAAATCAAACCCAACAGATATTGTGCTGTTCGGTTTTTGCGGAATAGCTCTCGTAGGATGATCGTGCATTGTAATTACGTCAGGGGCATGAACAATTTCAAAATCTGAAACATTCGCACCTCGCTCAATCAAGTCTTTTTCAATAGACTCTTTATCACCCAACAATACAAGCGTTACATCCTGAGGAAGTTCTTTTTGGGCTAGAATCGCACCAGAAATATTTGCATCTGGTGCAAAGTCACCCCCTAAAATATCTAATCCTATCTTCATCAGGAAGAATAAGTTTTAATTCGCTTAAATTGCTACTTCTTTCTCAGCTACAACTTTCCCTTTGTAGTAAAGTTTTCCTTCATGCCAATATGCATGGTGGAATAAGTGAGGCTGACCTGTTGTAGGACAAATTGCGATATTGTCAGCTACTGCTTTAAAATGCGTTCTTCTTTTGTCTCTTCTTGTAGTAGAAGTTCTGCGCTTAGGATGTGCCATTTTACTTTATTTATATTAAAACTATTAGTTCAAATTTTTCAAGATCGCCCACCTAGGGTCAATCGGTTTATCTTTATCGTCCTCATCATCGTCTTCCCAGTCTTCATCATCGTCATCATTTGAATCCGTTTCATCTTCATCAAAATCCCACTCCTCATCTTCATCATCCCAATCTTCATCGTCAAAATCATCCTCATCATCTTCAGGATTTACAATATGTTGTTGAATTAACTCCCACATTTCCTCATCACATTCACCTTCATCATGAAGGACACGTAATGGCAATTGCGTAGTAATCAATTCATAGATAGGATTGGTTATATCAACTTGATAACTGTCAGGATGTAAAACCACTAACATTTCATCTTCTTCCTCTTCCAGTCCGAATTTGTATATTAGTTTATACCCTCCATCTATTTCCAAATCCATCGGCGTATTACATCGATCACACAAGGTGTTTATCGTTCCTTCAGCATGAAAAAGAGCAATCATCATTGTCTCTTTTTTATCTAACTCTAAAGTAACTTTAACATTTCCTTGTTCAATAATGGAATACTCCATAGATTCAAAGAACGAGTTTCCTACTTCAAAATCAAATAGATGCTTCCCGATTTTCAACCCTACAAACGGAATTAGAAATTCATTGTGCATATATTCAGTCTTTGATAAGGAAGGCAAAGATAATAAAATTAAACGAAGATTGTTTATATCTTTTTAAATTTTGATAAAAACAAGCTGCGTTTAATAAATCATATACCTATTCAAAGTTGAAAATCGTTACTCTCTATGACTTGAATAGTTTTTTCTTTTTACTTCTAAAACTGGCTGAACCTGTAAAGGATTAGCATTTATTTCTTTGTAAAATTTTCTATTTTTATATATATCTAATGACCAATAAATAGCATTACGCATTGATTGAGCATTCGCTATACCTTGACCAGCAATATCAAAAGCTGTGCCGTGATCAGGTGAAGTTCGTACAATTGGTAATCCAGCGGTATAATTGACTCCATCCTCAAAAGAAAGCGCTTTAAATCCTGTCAATCCCTGGTCATGATACATTGCTAGTACAACATCAAATTGATTCAATAGCGATGAACCAAAAAATCCATCCGCAGGAAAAGGACCGTAAGCTGTTCCTCCTTTTTCTGTAAATGCATTAATCGCTGGTATAATAATATCCGTTTCTTCAGAACCTAATTTACCATGTTCACCAGCATGTGGATTCAATCCCAATACAGCAATTTTAGGTTTAATAATTCCAAAGTCTTTAATCAATGAATTATTTAACTGATTCAATTTATTTAAAATTGAATCTTTTGTAATTGTTGTGGCAACCTCTTTCAATGGAACATGGGTTGAAACTAACGCTACTTTTAATCGATCACTAATCATCATCATTAAAGCATCGTCCACGTTTGATAAATGAGCCAGGTATTCTGTATGCCCTGGGAATTTAAAATCAACCTTGGAAATTGCCTCTTTTGATATTGGTGCAGTCACTAATACATCAATCTTATTTTGAGCTAAATCTTGAGTCGCTCTTTCTAAAGAGGCAAATGCGTATTTTCCACCTGTTTCTGAAACTTGACCTATTTCAAAACGGATCTCATCATTCCAAACATTGATTACGTTTACTTTATTAGCAATCGCTTCATCAGCTGTTCGACACGATTGATAAGCAAATTCATCTACCTTAATCATTTTTTTATGATAAGAAAGTGTTTTTGTTGATGCATAGATGATTGGAATACAATCTTGTAAAATACGATTATCTGAAAGCGCTTTAATAACAACTTCTGGACCTATACCGTTAATATCACCGATAGTAATTCCAACCCTTACCAATGTTTTATCTTTATCTCTATCCATTAGAAATGTTTTTCAATGAACTCGTGTAACAATCGAACTCCAACTCCTGTCCCTCCTTTTCCTTTATAATTTTCAGGTGATTCTAAAAAAGATGGTCCAGCAATATCTAAATGAACATAGGGTGCCTTCACAAAATGTTCTAAAAACTTACCTGCTGTAATCATACCTGCATAACGACTGCCGATGTTTTTCATATCAGCTACCGAAGATTTCAAATCATCTTTATATTCATCCCAGAAAGGTAACTGTACTACTCTTTCGTGAACGTCATTTCCAGCTTCAATCAATTTGTCTAATACTTTTTGTTTCGCATTGCCCATCATACAAGAAGCTTTTGTTCCAATAGCAACTACGGCTGCTCCTGTCAACGTTGCAGCATCGATAACCAATTCAGGATTGTATTTTGCAGAGTAAGCTAATGCATCAGCTAAAATCATTCTGCCTTCAGCATCTGTATTCAATACTTCAATAGTCGTACCATCGTACATATGAACAACATCACCTGGTGCATACGCATTTAGACCTGGTCTGTTATCAGTAGCAGGAATTAAACCAACAATATGAACATCCAAATTATTTAAAGCAGCAGCATATATCGTAGCTGCCATACAAGCTGCACCTGCCATATCACTTTTCATTAAATCCATAGATCCTGCAGTAGGTTTTAAACTCAAACCTCCGGTATCATACACCACTCCTTTTCCTACTAGGACTAACGGCTTTTTATTACGTGCATTTTTAGGTTTGTATTCAATAATAGTAAATGTTGGTGGTTCGATAGACCCTTTGTTTACTGCTAACAAACCGCCCATTTTAAGAGCCTCAATTTTTGCTTTTTCGAGAACTTGCACTGAAAACTTTGCTTCTTCACCAAGATTTTGAATTTCTGAAGACAATTGTGTTGCTGTTAAAAAAGATACAGGCTCATTGACCATATCTCTAGTCCAACACACTGCTTTTAAAATATTATTTAGCTTTTGAATTTGTTCTTTTTCAAATTTACCAATCACTTCAACCGATGCTAATTGATTTTTTTTCGTTTCCGCATCTTTAAAATATTTTAAAAACTGATAATTAGAAAGCACTAACCCTTCTGCTAAAAATAGAGCGGTATCCTTTTTTCCAGTAATCGTTACTTTAGTTGCTTCTTTTGGCAACTTCGTTCTCACTGTATTACCCGCAATTCTTAATTTTTCGTTAGATAAATCTTCTTTCACAAAAAAGATAAATTGATTACCCAATTTTAAATAATCAACTTCTTCTTTCCCTTCTAAAAAAGATTTTGCTAATTCCTGAGCTAAAGGATGAATATCGGAAAACTCGTTGTTTTTCTTACCCAACAAAAACACCAAATGGTCTTCTGAATTATATTTTTTTACTTCTACGATCATATTAGAAATTTTAAAGTCCTAAGTTAAGGATAAAACAGAAAATAGTAGACAAAAAGAAAGGGCAATCTAAAAAGACTGCCCTTTACAAAATGAATATCCTTTTATTTCAACTCAGAAATTTGCTTTTTAAATTGTGCATCAGCAGGATCAACTTCAGTTAGGATAGTTAAAATTTCTTTTGCTTTAACATTATCCTTTTGTCTAATATAATATTCCACTAAATACTTACCACAATCTATCATTATACGTTTGTTGTTTCCTTGCGTACGCTCTTCTGGCTTTACCATAAAGAAAGCTTTTTCATAATATGCTTTTGCTAACCATTTTTCATTTTTAGGATCTAGCTGGTAGGAAGCATTTCCTTTCCAATAGAAACCTGGAGTGTAATTTGGAGCAACAGCATTTAACTTTCCAAATGTAGTGTCAGCCAGTTGATATTTTTTAACAATATAATAAGCTCTTCCTAAATCAAATAATTCTGTAGCATTTAAATTAGACTCTTTTTCTTTCAATTCATAGTATTCAATTGCTTTATCATGTTTCTTTAATTTCGAATACGATTTAGCAATAAGAATTAAATATTCAGATTTGTTTTTAGTTTCCAATTCATATCCTTTATTCAACTCTATAATTGCCAATGAATCCTTTGCAATAGCAGTTAATAAC
>JBKCEW010000123.1:0-11401 GCA_046304235.1 Crocinitomicaceae bacterium
AATATCTATTGATTTATATATAGAACGTGTAAGTTTTAATTTTAGTATAGACTAAGCTGAAATTTTTGTCATCTTATCATATAATTTTAATTTGACTCTTTTTATATACACTGGTATGTTTGCCTCTGGAATTTGAGTTTCTTTTGCAATATCTCTACTTGAAGCTTTATTATAATATTTCATAACAATGATTTTACGATCTTTGTCTTTCAACTCAGAAAGAGATTTTTCTAGTTTTTCATATTTTTCTTCTAACTTCAATTTATCTGCAATTTCGTAATCTGCAATTTCTGAAACTAAAGCTGTATCTTCTCTTTTATATAAAGATTTTTCCTTTCTTTTACTAAAATCAAAACAAAGATTTTTAGTAATCGTTAATAGCCAATTGGTAAAACTCCCTTTCGTACTATCGAATTTCTCGAACTGTAAAAATGCTTTTAGAACCGCATTTTGGGCAATATCTTCTGCCCAAAATTGATCTTGTGCATCTAGTTTTGATTTAGCCATTTGTAAAGCTGAATGATAAGCTTTATTCCAAAATGTAGAAGTATTAATTGATTCCATGACCTTTATTTTTGATAAAGGTAAAACCCGAAGAACGTAATCTTTTTACGTATATAAATCAAAAAAAAGTGTGTTTTATAAAAAAGCCTCAACTTATCAGTCGAGGCTCTCAAAATCATTTGTTTATTGATTACATCAACATACCCCCACACACGTGTAGTGTTTGTCCTGTAACATAAGCAGACATATCAGAAGCTAAAAATACAGTTGCATTCGCAACGTCTAACGGAGAACCACCTCTCTTTAAAGGAATTGAATTTCTCCATTCTTGAACTACTTTCTCGTCCAATGCGCCTGTCATTTCTGTTTCGATAAATCCAGGAGCAATCGCGTTGCAACGAATGTTTCTTGAACCTAATTCTTGAGCTACAGACTTAGTAAAACCAATCAATCCCGCTTTTGAAGCTGCATAATTTGCTTGTCCAGCATTACCACTCACCCCAACTACTGAAGACATATTAATGATAGAACCATACCTAGCTTTTAACATTGGTTTTTGAACCGCTTTTGTTAAGTTGAAAGCAGATTTTAAATTTGTATTGATTACTTCATCCCATTGTTGCTCAGTCATACGCATCAACAACGTATCTCTTGTGATACCAGCATTATTCACCAAAACATCCACCGTTCCAAATTCAGCAACAACATCGTCTACTAATTTTTGCGCTTGTTCGAAATCACCAGCATCTGATTTGAATCCTTTAGCAACGCCACCATTCGCAGTTAATTCTGCCTCTAAAGCTTTTGCTTTTTCTTCTGATGAAATATAAGTAAAAGCAACTTTTGCTCCTTGATTCACACATTCTTCAGCAATTGCTTTTCCAATTCCTCTTGATGCTCCGGTAATTAAAACTACCTTGTCTTGTAATAGTTTCATAGGTATATAAATTGTTTTTAAAACTTGCGATATTAATTATTCACTTCTCAAATCTCCTCAAGTCGCAAAGATAAGGATTTTCATTTAGTTGAGTATGATTCTTACTCTTCTGTGTAATTCAACTCTTTACCATAAGTTTCATCCAAGAAATAAAGTGCGATAAAACCGATTACGATAATGATAGCACCTGCTACTTGTGTAGCAAGAATTTTGTCATCCGCAAATATATAAATCAATCCATCCAACATAAAAGAAATCAATATAGTTGAAGCTCTTACAAAATTCGGAGCCGTTGTCGCTACAGTGGCGCGTATATTAGTACCGAATAACTCAGAAGCTGCACTGATAAACACGGCCCAATATCCGGTTGCGAATCCGATAAATCCTACTACTGAATAAAAAGCAACAACAGATTGTTTTGCTACTGTAAAATATAGGATAACACCAATTACGGTCATACTTAAAAATAACGCCAATGACTTTTTTCGAGATTTCAACCATTGACTCAATAATCCTGAAACGACATCTCCTAAGGTAATTCCAGCATAGGCAAACATGATTGATTTTCCTGCGGAAATACTGTCTTTTGGTAATCCGAAAGCGGTAGCATATTCAGGCGAAAATAATACCAACGTTCCCATTACATACCAAACAGGTACGGTAGTAAAAATGATACAAAAGTATTTTTTAAGGTTTTGTTTCGACCTAAATAACATCAACATATCCCCTTTTTTGATGCTATCATCTTCTTTCACTTTATCAAACATTCCAGATTCAAAAACACCAATACGCAACAATAACAAAGCCAATCCCATACCGCCACCTAAATAGAATGAATATCGCCAATTTGTAATAACATCTCCCATAAAACCTGCTACAACAGCACCAAAAACACCTACTGTTGCCACAATCGTAGCGCCATATCCTCTTTTCTCTTTCGACATACTTTCACTCACTAGGGTAATTCCAGCTCCTAATTCACCAGCTAAACCAAAACCAGAAACAAAGCGTAAAACTTTGTATAATTCAACACTATTGATCATTCCGTTAAGAATATTAGCAATCGAATAGGTTAAAATAGAACCAAATAATACAGATAATCTTCCTTTTTTATCTCCTAGAATACCCCAAAAGATACCACCAACTAACATTCCAGCCATTTGCCAGTTTAATAGTTGTTTTCCAAATTTTGAGTTTAAAGTTTCTCTTGCTACCTCGGTCAGTGCAGGATATTGAATACGTAAAATCTCTTTCAAACTTTCCGTACGTTCTACCCCAAAGAGCAGTAAGTCGTAGATATCTACAAAATACCCTAATGAAGCTACAATTACTGGTAATGCTAGTAACTTATTTGTATTATTTGTTTGATTCATTTCTTAAATTTCTTTTTAAATATAATTAAAGTTTTATCAGAATAAGCAATTCTAAATGAAGAATCTAATTTAAACTTTTTAATTTCATTATTGTATTCTTCTTGCGTTAAAGGATAGCTAAACCCTTCTTTTTTAGTTAACACGATCGTTGTAGCATCTTTCACAATCGGAAAGTGATAAATTTTATTTCTAAAAGCTAAATGAGGAACAAAATTAGTAACAGCCGAAACCGATTCTCCATCCCCTAACGTTTCAAATACTTTATTCAATTTAGAATATTGAAATTCAGATTGATAATGTTCTTTTGCGAAAAGGTTGTTATTTTTTTCATTGTACCATTTTGATTTTCGACTATACATCGTTTGAATGGTACTCAGAATTGTTGTAGTTAAAACAATCAAGGGAATAATATATCTAAACTTATAAAACTTGAAAGTCAACTCTAGAATAACCAAACTGATAACAGGAACTAATTCAATTGAATATTGATTATTAATTCCCCAAAAACCATAGTCATTTGAAAGAAATTTAATCGCTAATATTGGAAATAAAATAATTAAATAAAGGGGTCTTAAAAAAAATGCAATTCCGCCTGAAAATAAGATCATTAAAAGCGTTTCTAGCTTAATTCCATCATAGATTGAATCTATTTTATTTCCTATAAATACGTTCCAAAATTCAATCGGTTTAGTAAAAATAAATGTTAACATTTCCGATGGCGAACTACCTATTAATTCATATCTTTTTAATTGTAAATTAGATCCCGTTTTTTGAAGAGCAGGCATTACAATTAAAATAATTAATAAGACATAAACAACACAAATGAATAATTGTATATACTGTAAATAATTATTTTTCAAAGAGTACAACTTCTCTTTTATTATGTAGGTGAGTATGATAAAAAACAAGAAAATTCCAAATACTTCAATTGTCAATAGTATAAAAAATAAAAAAAAGAAAGCATATTTCGGATTGTCTTTGAAATAATAAATAAACCAAGGAATGCACATTGCCCCTATCACATTCATGTGAAAATCAAAGGAAAGAGCAGAATAAATTCCCCAAATGGATAAAAAATGAATTACGAAAATCAAAGCAATCCGACGTTCAAACTTATATTTATCGATAGCAATCTTGTGAATACCAACAGCACCAAAAAGAATAAATAATACTTGTATCACTAACAAGGTGTAAGAACCAAAAAGGTATCTAAGAGGGGCAAATAAAATTAGAATCGGAGAAAAATGAGTAGCCAAAAAAGGATACGTTTGTCCAGTTAAATCAAGAGTATAAATCGCATTATGTCCAGTAGAGAAAAAATAAAGCGCCTGATTAAACATCCCTAAATCTAAAGCATAAGTACGAAAGCTAAAATGATTCACAAGCGATAACACACAGTAAATCAGAAGAAAACTGACTAAAACTAAGATTAGAGAATAATTTCGTTTTATCACAATTACTTAAATTTAAAGCCAATTACATTGGGTAAAGGCCAAAAATGGTCATTTTTATCTGTTGGATAGGTATTAGATACATAGCTACCAACAAACTCAATTTTTTTGCTGGGTGTATTCAAATAAACACTGGTTTCAGGTCCTCCCTCTAAATACATGGTCAATCCCAATTGAAAAGGCATTTGTTTTAAAAATCGAACCATATCTTGATGATAATAAGGAGATCGTGTAAAAATGATATACACATGATTTTTATTATCCTCCCCCATCACTAACATGCTACATGATTGTTTTTTACGTTTCCAATCCATCTCTATACCTTGACAATCTAATAAACGCATTCCTTGAAAACAGGCTTGTTGATTCGTAAATTGAAATTTAGGTTCACACTTCCAATCAATTAAATCAATTCGCTGATTTTGAATGTAGCATATTCCATTGTAATAAGTGTTAATTTGTGAATTATTTAATTTATTATCTGATTTCATAAACCCCTTACTTACCAATGGTTTTGCTAAATCATACATCCCTGCATTAATAGTCAATTGGAAATCAAATGTATCTGCCCATTCTTTAACCGTTTTACTAACACTATCATTCGCAGTCGCCATTTTCAGATAAGCTTCAACACTATCTTTGTTTAAACGAATAATTGACAATTTAGAATCACCTAAAATGGATTTTTTTGGAGCGTCTACTTGCATAAAAAAGACACCTTTTGCGATATGCTCCCATTCGTTTACAGATTCATTCTGCTGACTATTACAGCTTGAATTTACTAGTAATAAGAATAAAAAAATAAAAAAAGACTTGATGTAATTATTTATTCCAATCAAAACGTTTTTCTTTATAAGGAAATATATCATATAATTCACCTGAATAATAAAACTCGTACGCTATGGCTCCAAAAGAATGCGGTTTATCATAGATTTTAATCGTTGAACCACCTACTCTAGGATTACGTTTTGGTTTGGATTGCGGATAACCAACATTAAACAAAGTAGCTAAAATTTCGGGTCTATCATCAATCGGAAATCCTGCTTTTTCCCATTGCACTTTTACTTGTTTCAAGAATATTGCCGCATACATGTAAGAGTAATAGTGGTTTTTATAATCAACTAACCTTTTCACTCGTTCATTTATTGGATTATCTGTTTTGAAATCAAGTAAATGAACATATTTATCACCTAAATAATAAATTGATTTAGGATCATGTAAATTTTTCTCAATATCAATTGCTGTTTGTTCTTTTATACCAGTAACTCCCAAAGAAAATTGAGATTCAACGGTTAAAATTTTCAAAGGGCCGATCCATTTTTTATAAGCCTCACGCTTCGAGTTAAAAAGACGAATCTGTTCACCAACCAAACAAGAAACGATCAGTCTCGATTCTACTCCAGTCAATTCAGCAACTGAATCAATCAGTTTTTTATCTTTGGCACATGCAATTTTAAAGTCTTGCCATTCAGAAATATTCATCCAATCAAAGATACTTCCTTTGACCTGTTTTCTAGGTAATTTATACCTGCTCTTTAAATAGTTTTTAACTTCATTTTTATATGCATTGTTTTTGTTTAAATACATTTCAACAGCAAAAATCATCTTTCGTGTTTCCACTTCATTTTTTCCTTTTAAATAAGCATCCATGATGTATTTTGCATTTTGAGGAGCGTATTTATTTAATATCAAAATACGATGTAAATTATCAAAATTTTCTTTTTCTTGTTTATTTGATTTGATTTTGAAAGATTGGTTGTATTTATCTCTAATTTCTTGAAAATAACGGTCATTTTGATCTATAGCACCACTATCATTAGTTAATTTTAATTTCATAGCAATGTAAGTGCCACTCATAAAAAAGCCAATGATAGCAAACAAAAAAAGAAATGAAAAAAATGGATACTTAAACCACTTCTTTGAAAATAATTTTCGCATATTCAAAATTTTGAGCGAAGTTAATTAATTTGTTTTGTTCATAAATAAATTTCTATAAACCTGATGAGCTTGCTGATTATCTTTTAACTTTGCACCCCGTAGTTACAAAAGTAAATTTATGTCAAATTCTACCAAGTATATCTTTGTAACCGGGGGAGTAACTTCTTCTCTTGGTAAAGGTATCATCTCAGCTTCCTTAGCAAAACTTTTACAAGCACGTGGTTATTCGGTTACTATTCAAAAACTTGACCCTTATATTAACATAGATCCAGGAACATTGAATCCATATGAACATGGTGAATGTTATGTAACAAACGATGGGGCTGAAACTGATTTAGACTTAGGTCATTACGAACGTTTCCTTAACGTACCTACTTCACAAGCAAATAATGTAACTACCGGTAGAATTTACCAATCAGTTATTGAGAAAGAACGTCGAGGAGAATTTCTAGGAAAAACTGTTCAAGTTATCCCTCATATCACAGATGAAATTAAAGAACGCATACAGATTCTAGGAAAAAGTGGTCAATATGATATCGTAATCACTGAAATTGGAGGTACTGTTGGAGATATTGAATCTTTACCTTATGTTGAAGCAGTTCGCCAGATGATGTGGGAATTTGACAGTGATTGTTTGGTTGTTCACCTTACTTTGATTCCTTATTTATCTGCAGCGGGTGAATTAAAAACAAAACCTACACAACATTCTGTTAAACAACTTCTTGAACTAGGTGTTCAGCCAGATATATTATGTTGTAGAACAGAACATCCATTGGATTTAAATTTAAGAAAGAAAATCGCTAAGTTCTGTAATGTTAGTGTAAATGCAGTAATTGAATCACGTGATGCCTCTTCAATCTATGATGTTCCATTATTAATGCAAGAGGAAGAATTAGACAAAGTAGTATTAGAAAAATTGAGTCTTTCTTCAAAAGCAACGCCAAACTTAGAAGATTGGAAATCATTCTTAAATACACTAAAAAATCCAAAACACGAAGTGAATATTGGATTAGTTGGTAAATATGTAGAATTAAAAGATTCATATAAATCTATCAGTGAAGCTTTTATACATGCAGGGGTTTCAAATGAATGTCGCGTTCATGTTAAATGGATTCATTCTGAAAAAATAACCAAAGAAAACGTCAATAAAGAACTAGAAGGATTGGATGGAATTTTAGTTGCACCAGGTTTTGGTTCTCGTGGTATATCTGGAAAAATAGAAGCTGTTCGTTTTGCCCGTGAAAATAAAGTTCCTTTTTTAGGAATCTGTTTAGGAATGCAGTGTGCTGTTATTGAATTCGCTAGAAATGTGTTAGGATTAAAAGACGCACATACAACCGAAATTGCTGAAGATTCTAAAAATCCAGTGATTAGTATGATGGAAGAACAAAAATCCATTTCTAATATGGGTGGAACAATGCGATTAGGTTCATACAAATGTGAGTTAAAACCAAATTCTTTTGCTTCAAATGCATACCATACTGAAAAAATTAACGAACGCCATAGACATAGATACGAGTTCAATAATGCATATCTAGATCAATACGAAAAAGCGGGTATGATTGCCACTGGAAAAAATCCAGATACAGGATTAGTTGAAGTAGTAGAAATACCTGAACATCCTTGGTTCGTAGGAGCTCAATACCACCCTGAATATAAGAGTACAGTTGCAAAACCACACCCGTTGTTTGTAGCTTTTGTGAAAGCATCATTAGAAAATAAAAAATAATTATGGATAAGAATACCTTAATGGGCCTTGGGTTAATTGGAGCTATTTTAGTTACCTTCACCTACCTAAACAAACCTTCAGAGGCTGAATTAAAAGCTGATCGTGCGAAAAAAGAAAAGGCTCGTATTGAACAACAAAAAGAAATTCAGGAAGATCAAAAACAAGCTGTAACTGCAAAAACACTTAAAATAAAAGGAAGTAAAGTAGTTGTCTCTTCAAAAGAAGAAATTTTTTCTTTGGAATCTGATAAAATCAAAGTTGAAGTTTCAACGAAAGGTGGTGTTGTATCTAATGTTTTCTTAAAAGAATTCAAAACATATAAACAATTCAGAAACAAGAAAAATAAAGATTGTTTAAAATTGATTGACAAATCAAACAATTCGAATGCTTTAACTTTTAATTACAAAGGAAAAGAGTTTTCTACTGAGAACTTAGATTTTGAAGTTGTATCTAAATCCAAACACGTTATTGTACTTGAAGCAATGCCTGATGAAGATAAAACAATACAATTTGTCTATGGATTAAATGCAAAAGGGTACGATGTTGACTTTGAAGTTAAATTAGATGGCTTTAAACCTGGTGAAATAGCTCCAAATAGTGTTAATCTAAAATGGGAAGCAAATCTTCCAAAAACAGAAAGATTATTAAGCGAACAAAGAAGAGTATCAACTATTTTCTTCAAATCTAACGGTGAAGACTATGATTATTTAAGTGAGACATCTGATGATGAAGAAAAATTAGAGAAAAAAGTTGATTGGATTGCCTTTAAACAAAGTTATTTCTCTTCCATCATGAAGCCTGAAAATGGTTTTGATTCTAAAAACTCGACGATTAAAATTGTAAACTTTAAAGAAGGTCATCCTAAGTTTTCTACACATATTAAAAAATATGTTGCGAGTTTGAGTTTACCGATAAGTACAACAGGTACAGGAGTAGCTAAAATTAGTTGGTTTTTTGGCCCTAATGATTACGAATTACTTAAATCATACGATTCAAATTTTGAAGATATTATCAACTATGGTTGGGGGTTATTCCGTTGGATCAATATCTATGCTATTCAACCCATGTTTAATGCTTTTGCTGAAATGGGAATTCAACTTGGAATTGTTATTTTATTGATTACAATCATCTTAAAGTTATTCCTCACTCCTATTCAATGGAAAATGTATGTTTCTTCTGCTAAAATGAGAATTTTAAAACCAGAAATAGATGCATTAAATGAAAAATATCCGAACAAAGAGGACGCAATGAAAAAGCAAATGGATATGATGTCTCTTTACCGAGAAAGTGGTGCTTCTCCTTTAGCTGGTTGTATTCCGATGTTAATTCAGATGCCTATTTTACTAGCTATTTTCCGCTTCTTCCCTGCTGCTTTTGAGTTACGTCAAAAACCATTCTTATGGGCAGAAGATTTATCTTCATACGATTCAATATTAGACTTTGGTTATTACATACCATTATATGGTGACCATATTTCACTATTTACTTTGTTAATGTCAGCTACAACATTGGTTTACACCTATATCAATAGCGGAAACGTTACAACTCCACAGCAACCAGGAATGCCGAATATGAAAGTAATCATGTACTTTTTCCCAATTATGATGATTTTCTTCTTTAACAATTATTCTGCAGGTTTGAGTTACTATTATTTCATCTCAACTTTAATTTCGATTATTATCATGCTTGCAATTAAGCAATTTTTTGTTGATGAAGATAAATTGAAGGAAAAAATGGCTGCTAAAAAAATGGCTGCTTCTCAAAATCCTAAGAAAAAATCAGGATTCCGTGAGCGTTTAGAACAAATGCAAAAAATGCAACAAGAAAAATTAAAAAACATGAAAAAATAAAACTAGTTTTTTCGTTTTGAAATAAATTATATTTTTAATTTTATTAAGAGGCAAACTTTACGGAATGCCTCTTGTTATTTTATAAAATGTGTATTATGAAAAATATTGCAGTAATAGGCTCAGGAACAATGGGAAATGGAATCGCCCACACGTTTGCACAATTCGGATACAATGTTGCATTGGTTGATATTTCAGAAAAAGCTTTAGAACGTGGAATAAACACTATTTCTAAAAACTTGGATAGACAAGTATCTAAAGGTCTTATTTCTGAGGAAGACAAAACAGCGACTCTTCATAGAATTACAAAATATACCGAACTTCAAGAAGGTGTGAAAAATGTAGAATTAGTGGTCGAAGCGGCAACAGAAAATATTGATTTAAAACTTCAAATTTTCAAAGAAATTGATTCGTATGCTCCCGTTAATACTATTTTAGCTTCAAATACTTCGTCTATTTCAATTACAAAGATTGCATCGGTTACCAATAGACCTGATAAAGTGATTGGAATGCACTTTATGAATCCTGTACCTGTAATGAAGTTAGTGGAAATCATCAGAGGCTACAGCACTAGTGACGAGGTAACAAAAACTATTTTTGCTTTGTCTGAAAGTTTACAAAAAGTACCTGTTGAAGTTAATGATTATCCTGGGTTTATTGCAAATCGCATTTTAATGCCAATGATCAACGAAGCCATTTCATCACTTTATGAAGGAGTTGCAGGCGTAAACGAGATCGATACTGTAATGAAATTAGGAATGGCGCATCCAATGGGTCCTTTACAATTAGCGGATTTTATTGGTTTAGATGTGTGCCTAGCTATTTTAAGAGTACTACACGACGGATTTGGACAACCGAAATACGCTCCATGTCCATTGTTAGTTAATATGGTAACAGCAGGTAAACTAGGAGTAAAATCAGGCGAAGGTTTTTATGATTGGAATCACGGGACGAAAGAACTTATCGTTTCTCAAAAATTTAGAAAAGCATAATTAACTCGATTTATGGCAAAATCGAATCCAATACGCCCTGTGCAACGAAAAAAACAAAATAAACCAAACAGAACGACCACAAGAAAACCTGTTAAAAACCAAAAAAAATCAAGTTATACCCTTTTTCTTTCGGTATTAATCATTGCAGGAATATTAGGTGCTATTTGGTTTATATACCATAAAAATCAAATAAAAAAAGAAAAGCATAGGGTACACGATTTTGTTCTGAACATACCAAAAGGATTTAAAAGTGTTGGAATTGACGTATCACATCATCAAGGAGAGATACCTTGGAAAAAATGGTTTTCTAGCTCTCCTTTAGATACTTTGATTGATTTTGTATATTGTAAAGCTACTGAAGGAAGTAATTTTATTGATTCAAAATGGGAAGAAAATAGAAAAACGCTGAATGATTTAGGTGTGACAAACGGTGCGTATCATTTTTTAAATTCGAACACCTACTCTATTCCTCAAGCGAAACATTTTCTAAACCACTGGAAACATCGAGACATAGATTTACCCCCCGTATTAGATGTAGAAACAGAAGGACCAAGCAATAAAATATTAATAGATAACATGTACGATTGGTTAGAATATGTAGAAAAAGAAACAGGAGTTAAACCTATTATC
>JBKCEW010000124.1:0-13558 GCA_046304235.1 Crocinitomicaceae bacterium
GTGTTAATTCTTCCTAAAATTCTTTTTGAACGAATCTATTAATCGAAATAATAGTAGAAATAAAAACAATAATAAATAAGACGGTTAATATGAAGATTACAAAAAAATAATTAGTGTTTGTCAAGTTAAAACCAGCTGAATTTAAAACTTCATTTATATAATAAAATAAAATAAAATCAATCAAAATTATCAAACTAAGAACAATTAGAAAACCTAAAAAAACATATTTAATAAAATGAAAAACAATAGTTTGAATCGAAACCCCCAATCTTAACATGGTTCTGATTTCGTAGGTGTTTTTTGTAATTAATAGTTGTAAAAATTGAATTAAAACAATCATCGAGACAAGCACAACAACTAACGAGATAAAAGTGATTGAGGACAAAATAATTGTCAATATACTTTTAAGTTTACCTTCAATTAATTGATTTTTTTTCACCTCTAAATGATTTCTTTCTATAAGTTCCTCTACATGACCAAACTTTCCTTTTTTAGATTTTAACATTAATTGCGTACAAAAAGTGGAAGTTTTCACACCATAATTTTGAGTACCATACTTCATGAATGATTCTGGCACTAATATGGAAGATATTTCATTCGTAAAACCTATTATTTTAGCATCAAAAAACATTGGATTTTGATCACCTAATTTAATCTGGAAATTTACATCCTTTAAAATTTCATCTGATAATTGAGGCATACCAGAGGATGATAAAAAATTATTCATCATGTAAACAAAATCTCTAGGTAAAATAATAGGAACTTGTTTATTCCCAATATTCCAATTCCAGGCCGTAGATTTCACATCTAAAAAATCTGAAGGAATTGATTGAATAAAAATATCCGACCTAAAATAGGGAACTAAAGGATCGTTTGATTTTAATTCCACCGAAAAATTATTATTTTCTACTGTAACAACCTTCTCTAAATAAGGTAAATTCTTGTAAAAATCTATTTCTTTCTTGGAAAAAGAGGTAGAGGCATAAGAAAGTGTATTACTGGTTGTTACCTCTTTTTGTATGGTGATTGCCGACGAATCTAACATCTCCACAGAACTTGATTTCTGCTTAATTAAAAGAAGATAATGGATTGATATTGAAATAAAAACAAAACCAATTAAAACTCCAAAAAAAGCAAAAAACAATTGTTTTTTATCTTGATGAGCAAAAAGTATTTTACGTATTATGCTATTTGTACTCTTTTGTCCCATATTAAATTATAATGTTGACCGAGTGAAGTTAAAATTATTCCAATACCATTTTCAACACAATGTTTTTTAATCATAAGAATCGCTTTTTCAGTATTTAGCTCATCTAGATGAGAAAAGGGTTCATCCATAATCAAAAATTCTGCAGGTTGTAAAAGAGATCGAATGATTGCAACCCTTTGTTGTTGACCTAATGAAAGCGTTCCACAAGATTGTTTCCACTTATTTTCCATTTCAAAAAGCTCAATAAGTTCTTTTATCTCATTCACTGATTTAAAATCCGTAAGGCTATTTTTAAGAATTAGATTTTCCTCAACAGTGAGCTTATCAAACAATTGTAAGTCTTGAAAAATAAAAGAAAATTTGCTTTTTCTAAGCTCTGTCCACTCATTTTTTGAAAAATCTTGAAGCTTTTTTTTATCAATTAAAACATGCCCCTCAAAATCAAACCTCAAACCTGCTACGATAGAGGTAAATGTAGATTTTCCTTTTCCACTGTGTGCATCTATTAATGTATTTTCTGATGAGTCAAAAATCACATTTTTACCCCATAATTCTCCAGAAGAAAGAAATTCATTTTTAATTGGATATGGAATCACATTTCGAAACTCAATCTGCATTTTTCCATTTTTTTAAAAATTCTTCTATTTCCATAACTTGATGTTCTAAATTTTTACCTTCCAACCAAACAGCAGATTTATCTCTTCTAAACCAAGTCAATTGTCTTTTCGCATATCTTCGTGTATTCTGTTTAATTCTTTCAATCGTATCTTTTTTGTCAAATTTACCATCAAAAAAATCAAACCACTCTGCATACCCTACGGTCTGAAGCGCTTGAAGTTCTCTAAAATGAGCTAGAGAAAATACTTCATCTTCTAATCCGTTTTCTACCATTAAGTCAACCCGTTTATTGATTCTTTCATATAAAACCTCACGATCTAAATCAATGGTAAATTTTTTAATATCAAAATCATGCTTTTTAACTTTAGAATCGGATAAAAAAGAAGTAAACGTTTTACCTGAAGTGCGAATGACTTCCAAAGCACGAATTATTCTAACGGAATTGTTTCTATCGACTTTTTGAAAATATTCAGGATCACGATTTTTAAGTTCAACTAATAAAGATTCAAGTCCATGCGTTTGAAAATGAAAAATTAAATCATTTTTAATCATTTGATTTACAGGTAAATCATCCAATCCATAACATAAAGCATCGATATACATGCCAGAACCTCCAATTAAAACAACAACATTAAAGTTTTCAAAGGCTTTATTCAACAAGGGTAAAGTTTCAGAAACATAAGATGCTGCTGTAACTTTATCATGAATAGAATAATTATCAATAAAATAATGTGTTACTCCTGCTTGTTCTTCATAAGAAGGTTTTGCAGTTCCAATTGACATTTCTTTATAAAACTGTCTTGAGTCGGCCGAAAACACAACGGTATTCAACTTTTTAGCTAAAGCAATTGAGAGTGCAGTTTTACCACTAGCTGTAGGTCCTTGTATGACTAATAACAATTTATTCATACATCAACTTGAAGGTTGCGTACCTTTTGTAGACTTGTTTGACGTAATGAGCCACTCTTCTACCTCGTTTTTTCACAAGTGCTTTCTCAACATTATTATCCCACATCATAGGATCTAATCCCATTTGGATAGCTCGTTGTTGCGCCTTAAGTATTGGCGCATGTCCTGCATTGTAGGTTGCAAGCGCAAACTTTATTTTTTGATTCGGATTTTGAATTTCATTCCATAATTTTAAATCCGTTTTTATCTTTTTTGTACCTGCCTTAATTTGAGTAGAAGGGGATGATTCTGGATTTACTCCATATCTCCTTCCTGTATTTGGCATAAATTGCATTAAACCAAAAGCTCCTCCTTTTCCTTTAATATATGGCTTGAAATTCGATTCTTGTTGCACAACCGCCGCAACCAACTGCCATTCAATCTGTTCGTTTGTAGCTTCTCGTTTGAAAATTTTATCATAGGCAGATAATGTACCACCGCCTGCGTTAAGGTAATCATCATAGGTAAGCTCAGATAATTCTTTTCCATGATAATATTTTTGTTTGAGAAAATGATAATGAGGTGTTTTTTTAAATGTTTTAATCCATCTATTTAATTTATATCTTAGTAAAGGAGTGTTTTTACGTAACCCAAATGCGATTTGTTGCTTGACGCTCAAGCGCATATGATGATCTAAATTTTTAAATTCGTACGCACTTGCCACTGCTATGTGGTTATCAACAACTGTATAATCGACTTTTTTTTCCGAAACAAATCGCATTAAATCTTCTGGGGTTATTTTCTGGCTTGCAGATTGATAAAAAATAGTATCCCCTAATTCCTCTTGTAAGTGAGAGAGCCTTTGTAAATAACTAGAGTTACTTGCTACTACAATTTTTTTATGTATTAATTGGATTGGATCCTTTATGTACTCAGGAGTACTATCCCAAGGCATACGTTGAATTAATACTTGTGGAGTCCTTAAGTAAGGTATAGTAAAGTCAAATTTTTGTTTTCGTTCCTTTGTAATAGTATAATTACATGCTAAAATTTGAGCATCTCCATATATAATTTTCCTCTCTGCTTCACTAAAATCTTTTATAAGTTCTACCTTTAGTTTTACACCGATTTCCTTGGAAAAGGCTTTAAGCATTTCATACTCAAATCCCATATTTGTTCCTTTGTAAAAATAAAATGAAGTAGGACTATATTCAAAAAGTACCTTTAGCTCTTTATCTTTTAATATTACAGGTAAATCTGAAGCTTCTTCGCCAAAAACAAAATCCGATGATCTATCGGTATTTCTTTTACAAGAAAAAATTAATATCAGTAAAAATAAATGTAATATGTATTTAAAATTCTTCAAAACAAATAACAATATGTTTTTACAATTTACGCATGTTTTTATAAAATGTTACTTCTATTCTTTTAATATATAAAGCAAAAAATTATTTTTGTCCAATCAATGAGAACTAAAACTGCAAATTCCATACGTCAATTTTTGGATTTATTTTTTCCATTATTTAAAAAATTAATGGATAAACAAACATATTATTATTTAGCTTGTGGTGGAAGTAATACTCTATTCGGACTTGCAATATTTTATTATTTTGAGAACTTTATTTTTCATCAAAAAAGTATAGATGTAGGCTTTGAAATTCATGCACACATTGCTGCATTTATCATTTCATTTAGTATCACCTTTCCCATTGGCTTTTTCACTAGTAAATATGTAGTTTGGGATGACAGTGAATTAGCGGGTAAAAAACAGTTGTTTAGACACTTAACTTTTGTAGTTTTAAGTGTGTTTTTGAATTATGGGCTTCTAAAGTTATTTGTTGAACTTTTTAATTGGTGGCCTTTCCCGAGTCAAGTACTTACCACTTCCATAATTGTGATTTTTAGTTATATCACACAAAAATTCATTTCTTTCAAATAACTATTAGAGGTTACCATAATCTAGACGCTTTGTAGTTATGTATCTTGGTACGTAATATTTACTTCCATTAAATCTATCAATTGCAATTCCTTTGGATGTAGAGGCATGTATAAACTTTATTCCATCAATAGGATTCACTTCAACTACCATAGCAACATGTCCTATCCTGTTAGAACCAGCGTTACTTCCTTTAAAAAACATTAAATCTCCTGGCTTAACTTCTGATAATTTAACTGTCTTTCCGTATTCTGCCATCCCATAACTGGAATGAATGATATCAAAACCAAAATTACCCAAAACATATGATACAAAACCCGAGCAATCAAATCCAGTAGGAGAAGCTCCAGAACTTAAATATGGTGTTCCCAGAAAAGTCTTCGCAAAAGAAATAATATTATCGACATAAGCAGTATTATTTTGATGTAAAGGTGTAGGTCGCTCATCGAAATTTAATTGCGGTTCTTCTTCGGAATCATTTATTTGCGAATGCAAACTGAAAGAAGTTAACAGAAGAGCTGTAAAAACAATAAATGAAAAAACATTTTTCATAGATTTACAAAAATATCACTATTTTCGCATTTACAAAATCTGTTAATTTTGAACAAAGTAGCTGAACATAATCTCACGAAGCTTTACTATACAATTGGTGAAGTAGCCGAAATGTTTGATGTTAACACTTCATTAATAAGATTTTGGGAAAAAGAATTTCAAGTCATCTCCCCCAAAAAAAATAGAAAAGGGAACAGACTTTTTACACCGAAAGACATTGTAAATATTAACAAAATTTATTATTTAGTACGTGTCAAAGGCTTTACGCTCGATGGTGCTAAAAATGCAATAAAGTCAAAAGAAGATCTAGAAGGGTATAAACCTATCGAAAAAAATGAAGTCTCGGTTATTGAAAAACTTGAAAATTTGAAATCAAAACTATTGACACTTCACTCAAATTATAAAAATTCATCGTCTAAATAATTTTTTAGTCCTGATCTAATAATTTCCTCTGAAACTGTAACGTCAGTAATTGCTTGTCCAATAGATTTTAAAAGAACCATTCTCACTTGATTATTTGCGTTTTTCTTATCTTGCTTTGTAAACAAAATAATTTGATCAAAATTTTCTTTTGAAAACTTCAATTTAGGATAAATACTACGAATAAACTCTTTGATTTCCTCGAAATCATTTTGATTCATAAGATTCATCTTAAAAGAGATATACGATTCTATTTCTATTCCAGCAGCGACAGCTAAACCATGAAGAATGGGTTTATTTATATCTAAAAAATAACTTTCAATGGCGTGACCAATAGTATGTCCAAAATTCAATTTTTTGCGGTCATTATCTTCAAATGGATCCGATATAACAACTTGGTTTTTAATATTTACTGAATCTTTAATTAATTCACTTGTTAACCTCTCATTGTTTAATATTATCTTTTTCAATGTTTTCCAATGGTTAATATTGCTTATCAAACCATGTTTAATCATTTCTGCAAGACCATTTTTAATCTGTATTTCATCCAAAGTAATTAAAAACCCTGGATCTATATATACCGCTTTAGGAAAAGAGAAAAGCCCCAATTGATTTTTATAGTTTCCTAAATCAACACCTGTTTTCCCTCCTACTGATGCGTCAACCATTGCAAGTAGAGTGGTTGGAATATTAATAAATGATATCCCTCTTTTGTATAAAGAAGCTATCAACCCACCTACATCTGTAATTACACCTCCTCCCAAATTGATCATTAACGCATTTCTATCAATATGATATTCAGTAAGCGTTTCCCATACTTGTAAACAAATATCTAACTGCTTAAACTCCTCCCCAGCAGGTAATTCAACTATCTCAGCATAGGCTAATTCTGAAAATGAAGTAATCAAATATTCTAAACAATATTCTTTCGTATTTTCATCAACTAGAATGATTTTTTTTGAATTTTTAAATTGTGCATCAAGCAATTGACTAAAACTCGAATCTATAAGTGAACCTATTTCGATAGTGTAATTAGTTGATTGTAAAGTATACATATGAAAAAGAAAATTAACTGAATTTTAACAAAAGCTTTAAATGTTGATTTAAGTAAGTAAAATTATACTAAATTATTGTTAAATTTCGGGAATAAAATAATTCTCATGGATTTTAACAATACACAAATTGCTTTTCAAAGTAAATCTGATAACGATTTAAACAGAGCATACTGGTTATTCAAAATCATTGGTTATCCTTCTATTGTAAAAATAGGAAAAGGGGTTACCAATTTTGCGATAAAAGCTAAATTACCAATTGAAGGGATTATTAAAAAAACAATATTCAAACAGTTTTGTGGGGGTACAACAATTAATGATTGCGAAAGTACTACGAAGGAATTATATAAATTTGGAATAGGAACAATACTTGATTACTCTGTTGAAGGCAAAACTTCCAATGAAGATTTTGAAAAAACGACACAGGAAATTATTGCAACCATTAACAAAGCCAAAGGAAATGATGCTATTCCATATGCAGTATTTAAGATTACAGGAATTTCAAGATTTGGTCTTTTAGAAAAAGCAAATGATGTAAATTCCAAATTAAATGAAAATGAAAACAGAGAATTAAATGAGGTTATTCAACGTGTAGATCGTATTTGTCATGCTGGATTCGAAAATGAAGTCCCTGTTTTTATTGATGCTGAAGAAAGTTGGATTCAAGATATAATTGATCGTATCTGTGTTTCTATGATGTTGAAATACAATAGAAATAGAGCTATTGTTTTTAACACTTTACAAATGTACAGACACGACAGACTTTCATTTTTGAAAACCGAAATCGACAAATCGAAAATTGGTGGTTATAAATATGGTATTAAACTAGTTCGTGGTGCTTACATGGAAAAAGAACGAGAAAGAGCTGTAAAACTTGGGTACCCTTCTCCAATTCAACCAGATAAAAAGCACACAGATACAGATTATAATACAGCTTTGGAATTGATACTTGATCATATTGACACTTTAGCATTGTGTGCTGGTACACATAATGAAATGAGTTCTAAGTTCCTAACAGAATTAATTGAAAATAAAGGGATTAACAAAGAAGATAAACGTATATACTTCGCACAGTTACTTGGAATGAGTGATCATATTTCATACAATTTATCGGCTTCAAATTATAATGTAGCAAAATATGTACCTTATGGTCCTATCAATGAGGTTTTGCCTTATTTATTAAGAAGAGCGGATGAAAACACATCCGTAGCTGGGCAAACAAGCAGAGAGCTTAGCTTATTAACGATTGAAAAAAATAGAAGAAAGCAGAAATAAAAATACATTGAGAAAAACACACGATAGCGACAGAAATAAACGATTAATTTTCAAGACAATAATCCTAGTTGTTTTGTTTTTGTCGTTAAATATAATTTGGTTTATTTTCTTTCACCATGATCCATTAATTTCTATAAATCTAGGGATTATTTGTCCTATACTTTATGGAGTATTTTATTTCATAGTTAAAAAAACCCGACGAAAGTTACGATCAAAGATTAAACCATTTATCTATATACCAATCATGTATACTTTATTTGGTATTATGTGGCTTATTTTTTCATTGGGTATTACTAAAATCACGCACCGAGCAGAAAATATTCAAGCAAATGAAACAGTGATAGAGAAACTAGAATTTAAAAACTTCTTTCTATTTAATTATAATTTATCCTACTTATCTAGAATACAATATACAATAGAAAACAAAACATGGAAAGAGTCTAGTTTTAGAAGTACGGCTATTATGAAATCTAAATATCAAACAAATAATATGATCTTATTTTTGATATTGTTTATAATTCAAGGGACACTTATCTTCCTTACTGAGCATATTATTTACCCTAAATTTAGACCTGAATACAAACATAAATCTAAAAGAAGATCAAGAAGAAAGGCACCTCCTAGAGACACATTTATTTCTAATGAACACGATATGTTTTTAAATTTTGGAGAAAACTCAACAAATGGAGTTGAACAAATCAATAAAGAATCACAAGAATCATCAAAATTCCCAAAATTATAATTTAAAATAGCGTAAACTTAGTATTTCCCCATCAAATTGAGCATAGGAAAAATACTTTATCCAATCTCCTATATTCATATAAATTGCTTCATTTATTGTATGTTCAATGGGTAAATGTCTGTGTCCAAACAAATAGAAATCAACCGGATTTAATTCTTGCTTTTCTTTACAATATTGAATTAACCACTCCTTCTCTTCACCTAAAAAAACTTCATCAGTATGACCTGTTTTAGCACGGCTACGCTTAGAAAGAAAATCAGCTAAGCCGATTCCAAGATTCGGATGAACAAAACCGAATAATCTTTGACAAAGTCGATTCTCAAATATTTTCTTTAAAAATTTGTACTTATAATCGCCAGGACCTAAACCATCACCATGACCTAAATGAAATTTCTTTCCTTTCAATAAAATATCAATCGGTTTTCTATAAATCTTTACGCCTATTTCTTTTTCCAAATAATCGAATGCCCACATATCATGATTCCCTGTAAAAAGCGTTACCGGTATACCATTATCTGTAAACTTTGCTAAGCGCCCCAACAAACGAATGTACCCCTTAGGAACAACGTGTTTATATTCAAACCAGAAATCAAATACATCACCCATTAAAAATAAGTGTTCACAATCAGCTTCTATTGAATCTAACCATGTACAGATTTTTAATTCCCTTTCAAATGATTTAGCAGCATTTGGCGCACCTAAGTGAAAGTCCGATGCAAAATATATTTTTTTTGTTGACACTAAAACCCAAAAATTGATTTTAACGTATTTTCCAACTCCTCCCCTCTCAAATTGGTTTGAATAATCTTGCCCTCTTTATCAACGAGTACAGTAAATGGAATTCCTTTAACCTTATATAATTGTGCAGCTTCATTTGACCATGCCTTCAAATCACTTACATGGTTTGGCCAAAGTAAATTATCACGTTTTACTGCTTCCAACCAAGCATTTTTATCTTTATCAAGTGAGACACTCAAAACTGTAAACCCTTTATCTGCATATTTTTGATATATACGAACAACGTTTGGATTTTCTCTTCTGCATGGTCCACACCAAGAAGCCCAAAAATCAATTAATACGACTTTACCTTTCAAATCAGATAGTTTTAACAATTTACCATCAGATTTTGGTTGAGCAAAGTTAGGGGCTAGATTACCTGCAGAAAAAGCTTTCATTTCATCATGGGCTTCCTTATTTTTCAAATACATAGCTTTAATTTGATTCACTGAAGGAGCCCCATCAAATCCTTTTACAATTTGTAAAACTAAACTTTCATACGATTCAAAATTTTGGATTGGATCTACCTCAGATAATAAAGGTAAAAGAGCAGGAGAGTTTGCATTCGAAGTTAAAAAGTTCTTTTTAAAATTTTCATACTCGTAAAACAAGGGGGTAAACGACTCATTTACTTGTTGTTGTTGATCTGGATTTGCTTGTAAATAGCGAGTAGCAGAATCTTTTTTCGCATTATACACTTGCATATTTACAATATATTTATTTAACTGAGAACTTTCCTCTGAACCAACAATATTATGAAATGCTATAATGTTTTTAGCATCTCCAAAAACCTGAATAGTAGACCCTTCACGTAAAATCAAATTTAAATGTTGATTATCGCTCACTCTTAAAACATAAATATCCTTTACAGGAAGTTTCCCTTTAAAAGAATAATTCCCTTTTTTATCTAATGTTGTTTTTAAGAAATCACGGTAGTTTGTACCACCAAAATACTGAGAAATCGTAATTGTATCTTTGTTTGAATTAAATATATTACCACTTACAGAAATTTCAATTTGCTGAGAATAACTCACATAGAAGTTAAACAAAACTAGTATTAATGCTATTTTCTTCATACTATTTTAATAAAGTAACTATTTTCTGTTCTAATTCACTCCCTCTTAAATTTGTAGCCACAATTGTTCCTGTACGATCAATTAATACCGTGTATGGAATAGCTTCAAACTGATACTGTCGAACAAGAGGAGTTTCCCATTGTTTCAAATCACTTACATGAGTAGACCAAAGTAAGTCATCGGTTTTTATAGCTCTCTTCCATGCTTGGATATCAGCATCTAAGGAAACACTAAATATTGTAAAGCCTTGAGAGGCATATTTTTTGTACAGATTTACCACATTCGGATTCTCTGCACGACAAGGTCCACACCAAGAAGCCCAAAAGTCCAATAAAACAACCTTTCCTTTAGTGTCTGATAAACGCATAATTTTACCTTCAGGATTTGGCAAAACAATATCTGAAGCTTTTGAACCAATTAAACCTAAAGTTTTATCTCCTTTGTTTAAAAACTGATTATAAGCTAATTCAATTTGAGACACTTGCTTTTTAAAAGATTTTGAAATGGGAGAAGTTGGATGCTTCAAATTAAACGCATTGGAAACCTTTTTAAGTAAATCTAAATTAGACGCATCCCATTGTTCAAAACCCATTGCAGGAGTCAATGTAGTTGATAAAACAATAGCAGCAGGATTGGAAGGGTATTTATTTAGAGTCGCTTTTGCATAATCATCTAATGGCTTTTTTAAATCAAAAAACTGTTTTATTTGTTGCTCTTCTGTCAACCCAGGAGTATTCATTAATTGTATTTGTCTGAAGGCAAACTCATTAAAAATACGCATATACTCAGTAATCAATGGCGCCCAAGCTGTACCTGTAATTTTAGGTAATCTTTCAAAGTCATTGAAATTTGCTTGTACATTAACTTTTTCGTTTGGAGAAATCGTTAAAGGAACACTTTTGTTTGATTTATTTCCAATCGTTAATTGATAAAGTCCAAGTCCCTTGACATGACCTTTCAAATCAAAGCTACCATCTACTTCAGTTGTTGATTCAGCTAATTTCACCTTTCCTTTAGAGCTGACCATTTCCAAAAAAATAGGTTGATTTGCTGCTCCCAATACTTGACCATTAACTTGAAAGTTAGAAGGCAAATCTGATTTATTGGTGTTTTCAGTACTTTCACACCCTATTAAGAATAAGAAAATAAAGAAAAAAGGAATTAATTTAAATACCATTTTAATAGTTTAGTTTAATTCATCTAACATTTTTCGCATTAATGCATTTGATTGTTTTGGATCAGCTTTTCCTTGAGAAACTTTCATCAATTGTCCCATAAAAAACCCGACCAATTGTTTTTCTCCAGAAACATATCGTTCAACCTCTTTAGGGTTCAACTCAATTACTTGAGAAATATATTCTTTTAATTTTCCTTCATCTGAATCTTGAATAACATTTAATTTTGTAGCTAATTCTATTGCTGACAAAGTGGGATTAGCAAACATTTCAGGGAAAATCTTACTTGAAGCAATTGAATAAGAAACTTTTCCACTATCAATTAAATTCACTAAATCAGCAATTCTATTTGGTGTAATTTCAAATTCAGTAATTTCTAGAGCACGCTGATTTAAATATCCCTTAACTTCTCCAATTAAGAAATTAGCTGCCCCCTTAACATTATTAGTATATTGTAAAATTTGTTCAAAATAAAGCGCAATATGCTTACTGTCAACAAGGATAGTAGCATCATATTCAGATAATCCAAATTCAGCAGTATATTTTAAGAATAAATCTCTTGGTAGTGCAGGCATTTCAGACTTTACATGATCTATTTGGTCTAGTGAAACAAAAATGGGTTGTAAATCTGGCTCTGGAAAATAACGGTAATCATTAGCAGCTTCTTTACTTCTCATAGAAATTGTTACGCCTTTAAGAGCATCAAAAGAACGAGTTTCTTGAACTATAATCTCACCCGTTTCAACCGCTTTAATTTGTCTATCGATTTCAAATTCGATTGCTCGTTGTACATTTCTAATCGAGTTCATGTTTTTCACTTCCACTTTTGTACCAAAAGCTTCTTGGCCTATTGGTCGAACTGAAATATTTGCATCACAACGCAACGAACCTTCCTCCATATTTCCGTCACAAATGTCTAAATAACGTACAATTTTTCTCACCTCTGAAACATAATTATATGCCTCTTGGGAACTACGTATATCTGGTTCTGAAACAATTTCAAGCAGAGGAACCCCAGCTCTATTTAAATCAACTAAGGTATCATATACATCCACATCATGAATACTTTTACCAGCATCCTCTTCCATATGGATACGTGTTATACCGATTGATTTATCTTTTCCTTGATCATCTTTGATAATAAGATGTCCTCCGGTACAAATCGGAGTTTTATCTTGTGTAATTTGATATCCTTTTGGTAAATCCGGATAAAAATAATTTTTTCTAGCAAAATACTGAGCGTCAGATATATTTGAATTACAAGCAATTCCTAATCTAATCGCATTCTCAATCGTCTTTTTATTCATTACGGGTAATGTCCCCGGATGACCTAAGGTAATCACACTAATGTTTGAATTTGGATGAGAACCAAATTCATTAACATCACTCGAATAAGCTTTAGATTTTGTTAACATCTGGGCATGGACTTCCAATCCAACAACCACCTCATACTTATCTCTTAAATTTTCCATGTATTAAATTCTGGAAATTAGTTCTTTTAAAATCAATGTCATTTTAGGTTCTTGTCTTGAAGCAACTTCAATAACTTCCTCTAAACTCACCTTTTTAATTTTACCTGGGACGCCTAAATCTGTAATTATTGAAATAGCAAAAACTGGTATTTCCATATGTCTTGCCGCAAGTACCTCAGGAACAGTGGACATTCCAACTGCATCAGCACCAATTATTCTAACAAAACGATACTCTGCAGGAGTTTCCAAAGTAGGACCTGTCAAACCAAGATAAGTACCTTCCGCAATACGAATGTCATTTTCTTGAGCAATCGTTTTAGCTAACTGAATCATTTCTGAATCATAAGGTTCACTCATATCAGGAA
>JBKCEW010000125.1:0-8841 GCA_046304235.1 Crocinitomicaceae bacterium
GAACATGGAAAATAATGTTTGTAGTAAATCCGTTACTCGCTCTATTTTTATGCCAGAACCGGTAATCTATTTTATTCCAAACACATTTACACCAAATGGTGACGAATTAAATAATGTATTCCAACCTATATTTACCTTTGGGTATGATCCGCAAAACTATGGCTTTTACATTTACAATCGTTGGGGGGAACTTCTGTTTGAAACACATGACACTAAAATTGGTTGGGATGGTACCTATGGAAATCAAATAGTACAGAATGACAGTTATATATGGAAATTAGAATTCAAAGAAAAATTGAAGGAAGATAAACATAATAAAATCGGTCATGTTGACTTATTGAGATAAAAAAAGGTGGTTTAGAAAATCTAAACCACCTAATTGTAAAATATATTAACCTAATAATTAAGCGTCTATTTTAGCGTATTTTGCATTTTTCTCAATAAACTCTCGTCTAGGTGGAACTTCATCCCCCATCAACATAGAAAAAATTTGATCACATTCAGCCGCATTTTCAATCGTTACTTGTCTTAGAGTTCTTTTTTCAGGATTCATAGTAGTTTCCCACAACTGCTCTGCATTCATCTCTCCAAGACCTTTATAACGCTGTATATTCACTGATGTTTCAGCACCACTCCCTTTCAATTCCTGAATCAAACGATCACGTTGATCTTCGTTCCAAGCATATTCAGACTTTTGTCCTTTTTTTACTTGGTACAAAGGAGGAGTAGCAATATAAATATATCCGTTTTCTATCAACTCTTTCATGTAACGAAATAGGAAAGTCAAAATCAAAGTCTCAATGTGAGAACCATCCACATCGGCATCACACATGATGATAATCTTGTGGTATCTCAACTTCTCCAAATTCAACGCTTTTGAATCCTCCTCTGTTCCAATTCGAACCCCTAAAGCAGTATAAATATTTTTAATCTCTTCGTTTTCGAAGATTTTATGTTGCATCGCTTTCTCAACATTCAAGATTTTACCTCTCAAAGGCATGATCGCTTGAAAATGTCTATCTCTTCCTTGTTTAGCAGTTCCACCTGCTGAATCTCCCTCGACAAAGTAAATCTCACACAAAGCAGGATCTTTCTCAGAACAGTCAGCCAACTTCCCAGGTAGACCAGAACCAGTCATTACATTTTTACGTTGAACCATTTCACGAGCCTTACGAGCTGCATGTCTTGCGCGCGCAGCAAGAATTACTTTTTCAACGATTAATTTAGCCTCAGCTGGATGCTCTTCTAAATAAACAGCCAACATTTCAGAAACACCTTGAGAAACAGGTGCCGTAACCTCTCTATTACCTAATTTCGTTTTTGTTTGACCTTCAAATTGCGGTTCCTGAACTTTTACTGAAACAACAGCTGTTAATCCTTCACGGAAATCATCACCATCTATTTCAATCTTTTCCTTAGCTAATATACCAGAATCAGTAGCATATTTCTTTAAGGTATTTGTCAAACCTCTTCTAAATCCAGACAAATGTGTCCCCCCCTCGTGTGTATTAATGTTATTTACATATGATTGTATATTTTCAGTATAGGAAGAGTTGTATGTCAATGCAACTTCTACAGGAATACCTTCTCTTTCTCCTTCAAAATAAATAACATCTGGAATTAAAGCTTCTCTGTTTCTATCCAAATATTTGGCAAACTCCATCAATCCACCTTCAGAAAAGAATTTATCAGAAACTGGCAACCCTTTTTCATTAAAGTTTCGATTGTCAATTAAATGAATTGTGATTCCTTTGTTCAAAAAAGCTAATTCACGTAAACGAGCAGCAATCGTATCGTAATTATAAACCGTAAATTCAAAAATGGATGAATCAGGCTTAAAAGTAACCATAGTTCCAGTGATATCAGTTTCACCAATCACACGAACATCATACAATGGTTTACCAATACTATACTCTTGTTCAAAAACTTGGCCATCTCTATGAACTTCAGCACGTAAATGTGTAGAAAGAGCATTCACACAAGAAACACCCACACCATGTAAACCACCAGAAACCTTGTATGTATCTTTATCAAATTTACCTCCAGCGTGCAATACAGTCATTACAATTTCTAATGCTGATTTCTTTTCTTTGGTATGCATTGCTGTTGGTATACCACGACCATTATCTTTTACCGTAATGGAATTATCTTCATTGATATAAACATGAATGGTATCACAATGTCCCGCTAAGGCCTCATCAATAGAGTTATCAACAACCTCGTAAACAAGATGATGCAATCCTTTAATCCCAACATCTCCGATATACATCGCAGGTCTTTTTCTTACGGCTTCTAGTCCTTCTAAGATCTGAATATTATCCGCAGAATACTCATTTTGTTTTAAATCTTCGCTCATATTTATTTTGAAAATGTTATGACTACTTTTCTAAAAATAGAAAGCGAATTTACAAAATTTGAGCCTGTTTTACTAACTAAAAAGAGGGGAACGAATACAATTTATTAACAAATTGAAATAAGAAAATTACTTCTGTTTAATCCATTGAACAATAGATGTATCTAAAGGAGAAGTACTAGGATCAACCACCCTTACTAACACTCCTTTCTCATCGATTAAATATTTTTGAAAATTCCACTTTACTTTGTTGTCTTCTAACTTATTCAAAGACTTGGAAGTAAGGTACTCATACAACGGATGTTTTTCTTTTCCTTTCACCGAAATTTTAGACATCATTGGAAATGTAACCCCATAATTCTTAAGACAAAAAGACTTAATCTGTTCATTAGACCCTGGATCTTGATTTAAAAAATCATTTGTGGGGAATCCAACAATTATAAAATCTTGATCTTTGTACGTTTTGTATAATTTTTCTAATTCCTCATACTGAGGAGTTAAACCACATTTAGAAGCAGTATTAACAATCATTACTTTCTTACCTTTTAACTTTTTTAAATCAAAGGGCTCTCCATCTATGTCATCTACCTTATAATCATAAATCTGTTGAGATATAGCTTGTGAAGAAACGAATATCATCAACAACAAAGCCATTTTTTTAACCATTAATTTCATTGCAAAAAATTTTATATAATGTTGTAACAATTAGATTCCTCTTTCGTTCAAACATAGTATGAATTTTTTCAAATTTTTAGGTATTATTCTCTTATTTGTCAATTTTGGCTTTGCCCAAACAAACTTTAATGGGGTTTGGCAAGGAATTTTACATAAAGACGGAAGTAAATTATCAGAGTCTACCATTTTATTTGCTGAATTCACCGTTGTTGATAAAAATCTAACAGGAAAAACCAGAGATGAATTACCCAAAAGCGACCATTACATCATACATCGTATAAAAGGACAAAAAATTGACAGTGTTACTATCAAATTCAAACAATATATAGCTGAAAACAAAAAACTCAATGCTAGAACGGTATGGATTCTGATTGAATGCACCCTTAAATACGATTCTATCACAGGTTATCTTAGTGGTAATTTTAACCAAACAACCGGTAGAAAATCAGGAGGTAAATTAATTATGTACCGATCTAACGCTGTGTTTTCTGACAATGATATGATCATGCTTCATCAAAGCTGGAGGGAAGTCTTTATTGATGATATAAATAAAAAAAGAAAAGCACCCGAAATCAGAGAAAAAGAACGAAGAAACTTTGTCTTCGAACCTATTTATTTCGATTATGATAAAGATGAACTTAAAGCTGAATATTTCAATTATTTAAGTGACATGGCCCGAATTGTACTAGACCACACCGATTTAAGAATTAAAATGACGGGACATACAGATGCAGATGGTTCGGATGCATACAACAAAGACCTATCTCAACGTAGAGCAAAAATAATTCAAGACTTCTTTGTTAAACAAGGAATTCCTTTACATAAAATTGTCATCGACTTCAAAGGGGAAAGTGAACCCATAGATAATAACAAAACAGACAACGGGAAACAAAGAAACAGAAGAGTTGATTTTGCTTTTATCTAAAAGCTTAACCAATCTATTTTTTGTTTTAACAATTGAAGTGTCTCTTCTTCTTTAGAACCTTTCAATGGTTGATAATCATATTCCCAATTTGCTAATGGAGGCATAGACATTAAAATTGATTCTGTTCTTCCTCCTGAATAAAGCCCAAATTTTGTACCTCGATCATGGACTAAATTAAACTCCACATACCTTCCTCTTCGTAAATTTCGCCAAGCCACCTGTTCTTGCGTATAACTTTGATCTTTCCCCAATATGGCTTGTTCAGAATAAATAGCAACAAATGAACCCGCTAAGATTTTACAATAATCAAAAATCTCTGCTTTTGTTAAAGTTGAATTCTTTTCTGACAAATGATCAAAAAATATTCCTCCAATACCTCGTGATTCTCCTCTATGCGGAATATGAAAATAATCGTCTGCCCAAGATTTATGTTTTGGATAAAACGCAACATCAAAACGATCACAAATACCCTTTAAGCGTTGGTGAAATAAAGCTGCTTGTTCTTTAACAATATAATGTGGTGTCAAATCTATCCCCCCACCAAACCAATACGTACCATTATCTAATTCAAAATAACGCACATTCATATGAATTATCGGAACATGAGGGTTGATTGGATGAAGTACAATGGAAATACCAGTAGCAAAAAAAATCCCTTCAGACATACCTAATTGTTTTGTCATAGCTTCAGAAACAGGCCCATGTACAGCCGAAAATGCAACACCTCCTTTTTCTATAATAGCTCCATTCACAATCGTATTCGTCCTACCCCCTCCTCCTTCAGGTCTTTCCCATTCGTCTGAACGAAAAACCGATTTACCATCCATATTTTCCAAACCTAGACAAATTTCTTGTTGTAAAGTTTGAAATGTAGCTGCGATATTTTCCTTATTCATTTACCTCTGCCAATTTTTGAATTTTGAAGTTGCTTTGTTTAAAAACAAAACAAGCTTCGTTTTCCTTTCCACTACCTTCTAAGGTATCTTTCAACTGAAAATGATTGATTACTCCACGTTCTGGAACTAGATTTAAAATATTTGTCTGGATAAAATGCATCGTCACATCAAACCCTTGTGCAGCATATTTAGTTAACTGTGTGTTGTATTTAGCACGATAAATTTTCTTTAATTTTTTTACTTCTTCACTATTGATATCAAAATTTACCGATGCACAATATTGAAAATTTAATTTATTCTTTACTTCCGAAGGAATATCATCGTAATTCAACCAATCTCTTGTACCGAACAAGTTAATTTGAGGAGAAGTAGATTTATTGGCAATATTCATAAGGTTATTAGCAATTGTAGTTGAATACACACGATCTCTACTCAACACTACAAACACCAAACTTTTCCCTTTTTTGGAGATAGAGTTAATTTCTTTTTCACTTACTTCATACAATTTTTTTGGACCTAATTTCATATAAGAAGTACGAAAAGCTTGGTACAATTCATTGTCTTTAGAACCGACTTTGACCAATATCACTTGTTCTGTTTGGTGGTGTTTATAGATATATTTAGCCAGCTTTTTAGCTAAAGTAATATCTGATGTTGTCGCATTAAATACAAAGGGATTATTTTTCAAGTAAGAAGTTGTCCCTACAATTGGACTAACTAAATTTATTTTTTTATCCAAACTAAAAGCAACCGTTTTCTCAAGATTATCACCACTAAATGGACCAATCAACAAACCGGAGGAAATAACTTCTTGTTTACGTAAAACAGGCATTAATTCACTGGTGTCATTACCTACATCATGTACAAAAACATTTCCTTCGTACCCTAATTTCACCAAGGAATCTAATGCGATTTGCGCTCCCATATAAAATTCAGTTGCTATCGCACCCGTAGGGTCTCCATGATTATCTGCGTTAAATGGCAACAAAAAAGAAATGTCTTTAGAGGATTTTGCTTTTTCTAAAATCGGTTTAATGGTATCAATTTTATTGTTTACATCTTGTAATGAACGAATCGCAACTTCTTTGGCTTCTTTACCATAGATCGGAACTTTTAAAGTCATTCCTGGCTTAATTTGGTTTGAAGAAACATTATTTAGCTTTGCTAATTCATCCACTGTCAACATAAATCGTTTCGAAATACTGTATAATGTTTCGTGATCTAAAACCTGATGAACAATAATCGTATCAGCAACTTTTGTGATTTGATTTACCTCATTACGGTATTTCATATAATCACCTGGTAATAAAATCTCTTGACCTACCGCTAAGTTTTTGCTTATTCCTGGATTTAATTTCAGAATATCTTCTTCCTTAAGATTATATTTTTTCATGATTCCGAAGAAAGTCTCCCCATCTTTTATGGTATATGAAAATGATTTAGCAGACTCTCCAATTATCGGAATAATTATTTTTTGACCTAACTTAACTACTCCATTTAATTGAGGGTTCAATGCTGAAACCTCATCAACAGTAACCTCATACTCTTTACAAATAGAAAATAAAGTAGCTCCATTCTGTACTGTATGCAAGTAATATTTCTTTCCTCCTTTCTCAACAGTCTCTGTTGTTCTCTGGGAAAAGCCTAGGAATGAAACCCAAGCAAACACAAATATTAAAGTTAGTTTTTTCATAAAAAACACTTAATAATACAAAAAGAAGGCCGCTCCTTGAAGAACAGCCATACTATATTTATTCCCACTCAATCGTTGCTGGTGGTTTAGAACTAATATCATATGTAACTCTATTAATTCCTTTCACCTGATTGATGATTTTATTCGAAATTTTCGCAAGAAATTCGTAAGGTAAATGCACCCAGTCAGCAGTCATTCCATCTGTTGAAGAAACTGCTCTCAGAGCAACCGCATTTTCATATGTACGCTCATCCCCCATCACACCTACAGACTGAATCGGCAAGAAAATAGCCCCAGCTTGCCAAACTTGATCATACAATCCATCTTCTTTCAATCCATTTATAAAAATAGAATCTACTTCCTGTAAAATTCGTACCTTCTCTCCTGTTACTTCTCCTAAAATACGAATACCTAACCCAGGACCTGGAAAAGGATGACGACCTAAAATTTCTGAAGGAATATGTAAAGATTTCCCAACACGTCTTACCTCATCTTTAAATAATAAACGTAAAGGCTCAACAACTTGTAACTTCATATAGTCGGGTAAACCTCCTACATTATGATGAGATTTGATAGTTTGGGAAGGACCACCATTTACAGAAACAGATTCAATTACGTCTGGATAAATCGTACCTTGACCTAACCATTTTGCATCTGTTACCAATTTTGATTCCTCATCAAAAACATCAACAAATACTTTTCCGATAGCTTTACGCTTTAATTCTGGATCAGTTAAACCATGTAAAGCTGTATAAAACTTTTCTGAAGCATCTACCCCCTTCACATTCAACCCCATTCCTTTGTAAGAATCTAACACAGATTGAAATTCATTTTTACGTAGTAAACCGTTATCAACGAATATACAATGTAAATTTTCTCCAATAGCCTTATGTAATAATACAGCAGCAACTGAAGAATCTACTCCACCAGATAAACCTAAAATCACCTTATCGGTACCAATTTTTGCTCTCAACTCATTTACGGTTGATTCAACAAATGAATCAGGTGTCCATGATTGTTCACAGCTACAAATATCAACTATAAAGTTTTTTAACAATACACTTCCTTCCAAAGAATGATATACCTCTGGATGAAATTGAATACCGAAAGTAGTTTCTCCTTCAATATGATATCCTGCCACTGTTACATCATGCGTACTTGCTATAATTCTATAATTATCTGGAACATTTTTAATTGTATCACCGTGAGACATCCACACCTGTGAATTATCTGACAACCCTTTTGTTAGTGCATGCGTTTTGTCTACAAAAGAAAGGTTTGCTCGACCGTATTCTCTAATTGTTGATGGTAATACCTCTCCACCAAAATTGTTAGCTAAGTATTGAGCTCCAAAACAAACACCCAACAATGGAAATTTTCCTTTAATTTCACTCAAATCTGGAGTTGGCGCTTGGGGATCTCTTGTTGAAAAAGGGCTTCCTGAAAGTACAACTCCTTTAATATGTCCACCTAATGCAGGTATCTTGTTCCAAGGGTGAATTTCACAATACACATTCAACTCACGTACTCGCCTCGCAATCAATTGTGTATATTGCGAACCGAAATCAATAATTAAAATCATTTCTTGCATAATGCAAATATACAATAAATGGAGATTTTACAAGTTTAAATCACTCCATGTTATTTAATTCACATTTTAAACAAATTATTAACGAAATGTTTCATTTTTGGCACATTTTATGATATTTGCAAATTGAATTATACTACTTTTAAATAATGAAAAAGATTATATACCTAATTTGCTTTTTTTGTGTTAATTACACTTTTTCTCAACAAGTAAAAGAAAATGACCCAAAAGCTCAAACTATACTAGATAAGTTATCAACCAAAATGAAAGCTTTAAAATCTTTTCAAATTGAATTTAGTGCCTCCATCAAAAATCAATCAACAGGCACCAATCAAAGTGAAATCGGAAAAGGTTGGGTTAAAGGAAATAAATATTGTGCTACTTATGGAGATAACACTGTAATATCAAACGGAATCAAATCATGGACTGTAGTAAAAGAAGATAAAGCTATTTATCAAGCAGATGTAAATGACAAAGAAGCAGACGGTATCAACCCAAAAAAATTAATGACTATTTGGGAAACTGGATTTAAAAATAAATACGACCACGAAGAAGCCTTTAATGGTGAGAAAGTACATATTATTCAATTGTTTCCTAAAGACCCTAAAAAGGTTGATTACCACACGATCATTATATACATCGCTAAAGACAATTTAGAACTTAAAAAAGCGGTCATGAAATCCAAAGACGGTAGTGTAATGACTTATACTC
>JBKCEW010000126.1:0-2603 GCA_046304235.1 Crocinitomicaceae bacterium
TTCGTACATTCCCAGAAGTAATTAAAGAAAAGGAAAGCGAGGATGATGATGTTGAGGAAGAAATTAACAAAGAATCTAAAAAGAAAAAAAAGAAAACAAAAGAATGATTTACTTTCGTTTTAAATCACCTTTTTTCCATGCTTCAACAAATTGACTCCAAGCAACAGGGTTAAATAAATTATTAACTGGAGTCTGCCCCATTGTGTATAATTTAGTGTATTGTTGATTTCTCTGCCAAGAGTATGATGAAATAGCATCGCTCTCAATCATACTAGATAAATAAGCTAAATTTGAACCAGATAACATTTTTTGAGCTCTTCTTAATGCATCATCGTAAGGTTTCATCTCTATAAAAGCTCTTGCAAAATCCTCTTTTGAAGGCCAAGGATAGATAGTAATTACGGGAGGATTAATAGAATCAAGATTCAAAATATGAATAATTGAATACCGATCTTCTTGTAAGGTATCAGGGACTATATAGGATGAATTTAAATAACCAAACCTATTAAAAATAATAGTATCTCCAGGAAGTACAACTGTCGAGAAATAACCATACACATCTGATAAAGTACCTCTTTTAACAGTCTTATTATAAATAGTTGTATACGATATTGGTTTTAAACTATCAGAATTTACAACTACTCCAGATAGTTGTATCAATTTGTTTTTGTTTTGAGAATAAACATTAACTGAAAAAAAGACTAATAGAAATAAAAGATTGGCTGATTTAAACATTTTTTTTAATAAAGATAAAAAATAAAATTTATCGACGTTTAATTAATGTTAAAATATCAAAGGCTTAAATATTATTAATAAATTTGTTGGAATTTATACCAATATAGATTCAATATGGCTTTATCTAGTCTCAATACAGTTAAAGAAGGTTTAACTTTTGATGATGTACTTTTAGTTCCTTCTTTTTCGAAAGTTTTACCTAAAGATGTTGTTTTAAAAACAAAAATAACAAGAAACATAACTTTAAATACCCCAATTGTTTCAGCAGCAATGGATACAGTTACTGAGTCAAGTTTAGCTATTGCAATAGCTCAACAAGGAGGAATTGGTGTTATACATAAAAACATGACTATTGAAGAACAAGCACTTGAAGTTAAAAAAGTGAAACGTTCTGAGAGTGGTATGATTTTAGACCCTGTAACTTTATCAGAAAATGCAAATGTTGGTGATGCTCTCCAAATAATGAAAGAATATAAAATTGGAGGAATACCTGTAGTAGACAAAAATAATCTTTTAAAAGGAATTGTTACAAACAGAGATTTACGTTTTGAAAAAAATATTTCAAAACCAATTATTGATGTTATGACAAGTATAAACTTAGTTACAGCAAAAGATGGAACAGATTTAGCTACAGCAGAAGGAATTCTACAATCGAACAAAATTGAAAAACTTCCAGTAGTTGACTCAAATAATAAGTTGGTAGGATTAATTACTTACAGAGATATTATAAAAGTTAAACAATACCCAAATTCATGTAAAGATTCATATGGAAGATTAAGAGTTGCGGCAGCTGTAGGGGTTACTCATGATACTATAGAACGTGTAAACGCACTTTACGAAGCAGGAGTAGATGCTGTTGTAATCGATACTGCACATGGACACACTGAAGGTGTTGTTTCTAAACTTAAAGAAGTAAAACAAAAATATCCGAATTTAGAGGTAATTGTTGGTAACATTGCTACCGCTGAAGCAGCAAAATACTTAGTAGAAGCCGGAGCTGATGCTGTTAAAGTAGGGATAGGTCCTGGTTCAATATGTACAACAAGGATAATTGCTGGTGTTGGAGTACCACAATTAACAGCTATAAATGACGTAGCATTAGCTCTTGAAGGAACAGGAATTCCAGTTATAGCTGACGGAGGTATAAGATATACTGGCGACATTGTTAAAGCTATCGCAGCAGGTGCAGATACTGTAATGATTGGATCAATGTTTGCAGGTGTTGAGGAATCACCAGGCGAAACAATTATTTACGAAGGAAGAAAATTCAAAACCTACAGGGGAATGGGATCATTGGAAGCTATGCAAAAAGGTTCAAAAGATCGTTATTTTCAAGATGCTGAAGATGATGTTAAAAAACTTGTTCCAGAGGGTATATCTGGTAGAGTACCATACAAAGGCAATCTTTTTGAAGTAGTTTATCAAATAATTGGAGGACTTAGAGCTGGCATGGGGTATTGTGGAGCTCCAACGATTGATACATTAAAAGGATCAACCTTTGTAAGAATTACGAATGCAGGCATGAAAGAATCTCATCCTCATGATATTACCATCACTAGAGAAGCACCTAATTATAGTATTAAATAAGTATGAAAAAAATTCTTTTTTTTAGTATTATTTTATTAAACCAGTATATAACTTTTGCTCAATCAGATGAGATTGCATTAGAAATAAATGGTAAACCAATATATAAACAAGAATTTCTGCAGATTTATTTAAAAAACAACAATACAGCAAAGTTTGATAAAGCATCAATAGATGAATATCTAGAACTCTACAAGAGATTTAAGTTGAAAGTAACAGAAGCTGAAAACTTAAAATACGATACAATAATTAAATTAAAGAAGGAGTTAGAAGGTTACCGAAAA
>JBKCEW010000127.1:0-14925 GCA_046304235.1 Crocinitomicaceae bacterium
AAAAGTCTTTCTTAGAAATAAAAACGGTTGATTAATCTAATATTTAATAAACTTCAATGACTATTTTTTTTTTAAAGTTTAACGATGACGAAAAATAGATCTCAAAAATAAATATTTTGATTCCTATTAAGATTGTAATCCGAAAAATTCTCCTATGATGCAAGTCGTGGATAGAATTAATCAATCTTTCGGTCATCAAAAAATCAAATTGGCATCGCAAGATCAGAAGCGTATTTGTAAGATGAAACAAGAGAAGTTATCTCCTAGGTATACGACAAGTTTGGATGAGGTGATTGAGGTGAGGGTGGGATACCAAAACTGAATTCAGGATAAAATATTAAATTTTTATAAATAAAGTTTACAATTCTAATAAAACAAAAAACAGATAACACTCTCAATTTAATTAGCCTAACCGTATTTCTCAATACTTTCTCCTATAAATAACATTATTATTAAAACCTAATATGTTATCTCCAATAGAAAATAAGTTTATGTTATTAACATAATCCTCATCTTTATTAAACGTTTTACCGTCTATTGTCCAATATAAATTATTGTTCCTGTTAACAAATAAAGTGTCTTTTTTTGCTGCTGATAGATAATAATAATTTTCATTATCAACTTGTTCCCAGTTTTTACCAGCGTCTTCTGTTACAAATAAATTACTTTTTGAAATTAAATACCACTTTAATTTGGAAATAGGAGTGATACTTGTAATAGAACTAAAATTTACATTCGTGTTCTCCCAAGTTTTGCCAGAATCAGTTGATTTTAGAAGTCCTTCTGCAAAGTAAGAATAGACCTCATTTCCAAATCGAAATGAGCTTATTGGATTTTGGAATAACCAGAAGTCTGTAGTTTGTTTTGTAAATGTTGCGCCTTTGTCAGTTGAATATAATATTTCATTTTGGTTTAAAATTGTTAGTGACTCACTATCGGCTGTAAGACCGCAAGTACAATCATAAATTTTACTCCAACTTACACCTCCATCTTCAGTCTTGTATACCCCTTTACCAAAAAAAGAAATATAACCAAGATCTTTATTCTGAAAAGCAATAGACCTAACTTCTAAAGTTGTTATTTTGGTATCAATTAAATCCCAATTCTTGCCACCATCGATAGTTTTTAATAATTTAACTGTTGTTGGAGTATTAACAGCTAAAACACCTGTATTTTGATTAATAGCAAAATACTCTTCTCTAAAATCTAAACTTGAACCTGAAAATACAGTATCCCATATCATTCTTTTAGTTGTATGATTTGTATCTAAAGGATTTGTCTCAGTATTATTAGTAGTTGAAGGTTTAGTTTCTTCTTTTTTACAAGAAATAACTATTGATATTAGAGATAATATTGCTATAAAATTTTTCATAGTTAAAATGCTTAAATATTTAGGTAAAAATAACTAAATTATAAATTAAATTTCGAAGTGAAAATAAATAAATCAAATTAAATCCGAGGCACTATTTCAGCACCTCGAATATCAACGCTCGTTTCATTTGTTTGATTAAGTCTAGTTGTTTTTGAATATTGACTTGGTGTTTTTCCATTTGAACGATTTTAGAAATATTCTTTCGGACCTTTTCCGGATTGATTGTTAGTTTTTCTAATCCTATTTTGATGAGGTCGGACAATTCACGCAGACGAATAAACGGAATAACGGAACCAATCAAATATGGGTGAATGGCTTTTCCTTGCCACATTCCAAATAATAACCAGTACAATTCTTCTTTGTCCTGGTCATTTTCACATAAACAAACAAAACAATTCGGACAAGGGGTTAACAGTGGCTTTCCACTGTTATTTCCCTTGTTTAAAATGAAAAAGTATGATCCTTGATAGGCTTTTTCTTCTCGATAGGTAGTTAATCTAAACTGTATCATAACTATCTACTTAAAATTAAAGATTGTGCATACTGATACAGGCTTTTAAGCATCTGCTTTTTATTGCTGCTCGTTTCTTCTTTTGCCTTTTCAAAGATTACTTTCAACTCTGCTTTGAGTTCATCTTTGCTCATTTCTCTGTAAATTGCCCTGATAACTGCTGGATTGGTGCGTTTGTACATAATTCACGGTTTAAAAATTATGCTCGCCCTTTTAGGGCTTCGCCCCAATAAATTTTTCCAAAAGAAAAAAAAAGAAAAAAAAGAAAGCCATTTCAAAAGGTGGCAAATGGAAGGCTGTCAAGGTTTTTGAGAAAAAAGTGGTGAGAAGAATAAAGACGTAAAGAGGAAACTTAAAAGACTGATTGTAATTATTCAAAAAGTGGATGAATCACACTTTATTATCAAAACCCGGAGGGCTTGACCTTTACTGACGATGTGGGGTGGATTGTGGGATTGCCGCCTAAATTTGCGACCTATTTTTGATTTTTTATAATTTGAAATCGAAGCGAAAAACTAAATTATTTCCCCCTACTTTTCTTTTTCCGCTAAAGAAAAGTAGCAAAAGAAAACTCGTCGCTGTATTTTCATCAATTCATTCCACTTTTGAAATTGTGACCAATACGGTGATCTCTGACGAGCTACCTTTTGGTACCCACTTTTCAATGCGTTTCATTCTTTCTGAAAATAAGGCGACAATAGATATCGCTTCGAAAATTTAAACTATTATCAATCTAGAAATCCAATTACTAGGCGCGGTTTTAGATCTCGGTGTCGCTATCGCTCGAAAAAAAATACGATGCTAGCATATCTGCATAGGCATTGTTTACAATGCTCGAAAAAAACAAATGTGAGGGTTGCGAACATTTGAAATAAAAAATGCTAAGATTATTTATCAAGAAAAAAGGTAATGGTGCCTACAGCTGTGCGAGGGAAGGCAATTGTCAGAATTATTAATGTTTGATGATGAATGTTTAATATATTGGAAATCTAGATATCGAAGCGAAATATTGCCTGTGGGCGCGAGCCGACTGCGAGTTGAGCGAAGTGGGAAGTGTAGAGTGATGACGAAGTATGAGGAAGCACGGGAACGACCTCTGCTGAAAGCACGAAGGTTTGGCACATTTTTTTGATTTGCGTTGGAAAAAAACAAGTGTATGAAATTTTGTAGCGTAGCGGAAAAATGAATACTCTTGTGTGGGGAGTGGTTAAGCGGCTTTGGTGAATGTAGGCAGACGACTTAGGCACGCCGAAAGGAAACAAAGCGGCTGTAAACGAGGATTACAAAAAATGTGACAAACCTGAAGCCTGAGCGACTTAGCAGGCGAGCCTAACCCAAACGGCGACAGACCCCCAATAAAAGTGACGAGTGACGAGAGATGTGCGAAGATGCATGTGTATTGGGGAATGAGGAGACTCACTTATTAGGGGCTTGGGGGGATGAAGAAGCCGTGACTGACGACGCAGGAGGACGAAACAAAAAAAGCAAGTGGAAAACCGTGATGAGGAATTCTGACGAATAGGTTTGTAACGGTATAAACAAGGGACTGGAGTTTACGACAGGCTTGTATTACCCTTGTTTATATGCTTTTTTTTGTAAAAGGACGAAAAGGAGGAAGACCATATTACCTATTATTACCGCAATATAATATTTAATATCATTTAAACTTCATCAAATTCAAACTCAATAAGATTACAACTAAAGTAACGCCAACATCAGCTGCAATAGCGAATACCAAATTACTATATCCCAAAAATGCTAATAGTATAAACACTAATTTTATAGCAATAGCACCAATTGTATTGATTTTAATCCTAAGCAATGTTGCTTTGCACAATCGAACAAGGAAGGGGATAATAGATAAATTATCATTCATCAATGCAATATTGGCTGTTTCAATTGCGGAATCACTTCCAAAAGCACCCATTGCAATTCCAACAGTTGCTTTTGCTAATGCAGGTGTATCATTGATTCCATCACCGACCATTGCAACATTTTTATACCTCTCAATGAATCCACTAATTTTTTCTGCTTTATTTTCAGGCAAGAGACTGCCATAGACCTCTGTAATTCCAACTTGAGAAGCAATGTAATGTCCTGCTTTCTCATTATCACCTGTCAGCATGATTGGAGTTATACCTAATGACTTCAATTGTTTTATTGCAGTCAGACTGTCAGGTTTAATTTCATCGCTTAAACCAATGATTCCTGCTACACCATTCCCAAAACTAATGACAACACTAGTTTTTCCTTCGGAAGAAAGTTTTTCGACAATTTTTTCGGCTTCTTGATTTACCGGTTGATGTTCTTGAATAAAGGAGAGATTGCCAATATAAATAGTTTCATCTTTACATACCAAACATTTGGCTGTAGCCCCTTTTCCAATAACACTTTTAAATGCCTCTGCTTTGTGAGGCTCTAATCCTTCTTTTAGTGAAGCATCTACAATGGCTTGTGCAAGCGGATGTTCTGAAAATACCTCTGCACCCGAAGCACACGCTAATAATTCTTCACGGCTTGTACCGTTCAAGGGGAAAATATCCGAAACAATAGGTGTCCCGAAAGTAATTGTTCGGGTTTTATCCAAAGCAATCGCCTTTATTTGTGCCAATCCCTCAATGTATTTTCCACCTTTCACAAGCGCACCTTTGGAAGATGCGTTTCCAATGGCTCCGTATATGGCAACGGGAGTGGAAATGACTAAAGCACATGGACAAGCAATCACCAATAATGTAATGGACTGTTGTAACCAATGATTAAAATCTTGCTGGAAAAAAACAACTGGAACAACGAGAAGGAGTAATGCCAAAATGATAATGGACGGAGTATAGACCTGTGAAAATTTCTGAATAAATTTTTGGGTTACAGATTTATTTGCTTTGGCTTCAAAAGTAAGGCGTATAATTTTGGAAAACGTGGTGTCCGTTGAAAGTTTGGTCGTAACCATTTCAATGAAACCATTTTTATTTAATGTTCCTGCAAACAATGTGTCGCCAATATGTTTGTCTTTTGGGATCGGTTCACCAGTAATTGTAGCCTCATCAACGGTTGTTTCACCTGACACAATTGTACCATCTAAAGGGATCATTTCTCCTGGTTTAATTTGTATAATTGAACCAATCGGAATTTTTTCGATTTCAACAGGTTGATAAGCATTTTTCAGCATTGCTGTTTTGGGAGAATTATTGACTAATTCATTCAAAGAAGCTTTACTTTTTTCGATTCCTATGTCTTCCAAACGCTCTCCTAGCACGTATAATACAATAACAACCGCTCCTTCGGGATATTCTCCTAAATAAAAAGCACCTAATACAGCCAATAGCATGAGTAAATTGATACTACTGAATTTGAATTGAATCAATGCCTTTAATCCTTTCCAAACGACCTCATATCCAATTCCTAAAATGAAGCAACTGAAAACTATCGGAGCAAATGGCATGGGAATATAGATGTTTACCAAGGATAAAATTTCCAATGTAATAACCAATATTACAGCTATTAACAGGAATACCATTTTTCTGTCTTTTAAAAGATTTTTCATCTGTTTAATTTAAAATTATGACACTTTTAATGTTCGTGACCACCTCCGCCTTCACTTTTCAATAAATGGCTTTGTATATAGTAAGCACCTTTCAAAACAATTTTGGCATTGGATGAAATATCTTGTAAAACGGTTACTTGTGTATAGCCTAGTTGGGCAGTTCCTGTTTTTACTTCGATACGCTGAAAATGAAAACTTTTTCCATGAGACTCTTCGTGTTTATGTCCGTCATCGTGTGCATGATTTTTTTCTTTGTCGTGATCGATTTCCGCATTTTCATGTTCTTCTAAAACAAAAATATATTCCCTGCCATCTGCTTTAACAATTGCATCTGTTGGCAAGGCTTTCACCTTATTGTAACCTATGTCAATTAACGCATTTACATACATCCCCGAAATAAGCATTTGCTTGTCATTGATAATATCAGCATGAACAGCAACAGATTTTGTATCATTTTCAAAGGCTTTACCAATACTGAAGATCTGTCCCTTAATTTCGGTATTATCTTGATTTGTAAGTATAAAATGTACGCTTTGACCTGCTTTCACTTTTTGTAAATCTTTTTCATAAACTGATAAGTCAACGTGCATTTTAGAATTATCTACTATGCTAAACAAAGGCTTTCCCGATTCTGCATTTGATCCTATTTTGATATTTACATCGGTAACATATCCACTAATGGGTGCGGTTACAGAAATTGTTGAAACGGCATTTTCCGAGTTGGTAATGTTTAGTGTGTTTATTTGTTTTTTTAATGACGTAAAACGTGCTTTTTCAATCTCGTATTCCGTTTTTGCTTTTTGAAATGTCTTTTTAGAATTTACGTTTTCACTGTTCAGCGTTTTTTGTCGCTCATATTCATTTGTAAGCAGTTCTAAATTGCTTTTAGAAGTTAAAAATTCTTCCTGTAATTTGGTAAATTCTATACTTTCAATGGTTGCCAATGTCTGACCTTTTTTAACGTATTCTCCTTCTATTACATTGATGTTTTTAACGATACCCGACATAAATACAGAAACGTCCGCTTGATTTTGAGGAGGTAACTTTGTATATCCGTTTGCATTGATTACCTCACTTAAATTTTTCAATTCAAAAGTGCCTAACGTGATGTTTGAAGCATCGTATTGTGCTTCGTTTAATTCGACCTCTTTAATGGGTGAATCATTGTGGCTTTCTTCTGCTGTTGCTTCATGTCCATGTTCTTCTGTTGCTGAATTACACGAATAAAAACTGAATATAATTCCAACAAGTAGGAATAGTTGACCGATGTATATTATTGATCTGTTTTTCATGGGGATATTATTATTGGTTTAACAAAAACTGTAAATTGATTACAGCTTGATTATAGTTTGACAATGCGTTTAAATAGTTTGCCTGAATGTCTAAAGCAGTTTGAATACCTTGTATGAATTCGATGTAGGAAATATCCCCATTTTTATAACTTTTTGAAGCATTCTCAGAAATTAATTTGGCGGAAGGTAAAGCAGAATTTTTATAATATTCAACTAGTGATTGAAACGTAGTTAACTGCTCCATTTCTTGCTGAAACTTACTTTGGAGTTGCATTTGCACATATTCGGCATTTTTTTCCTGAATGTGAATACTTGTTTCTGCTGCTTTGCTTTTAGCAAGACCGCTTCTTGCAAAAACAGGAATGGAAACACCTAAAGTAACTCCTTGAAATCGTGGAACCCCGTTGTAATAAATTGACTGACCATTCACATCCTGATTTCCAGTTAACGACTGTACAAAATACCCTGCTTTAAAATCGGGCAGTAGCATTGCCTTTTCAAGTTTTTGATTTGCCATTGCTTTTTGAACTTCCTGCAAGGCAAGGGCTAATTCGGGATTCTCTTTTAAAGTACTACTATCTGTAACGGAAATGGATGACAATGACACCAATACTGTGTCATTTATGGTAAAATCGAATGGGAGATTTAACAATGTTTTTAATCTCGACTTTTCAGTAAAAATTCCAGCATTGTTTTGTTTAATGAGTTGCAATATTTCTTGTTGCTTAACTTTAGCAGTAGTTGATTCCAATGTGTTTGTCTCTCCCGTTTCATATTTTAAGGATGAAGCTTTCACAAAATTGAGCAATAAACTGTCTTGTCGTTTTAACAATTTATCGACTTCCATCAAATAGACTAAATGATTCCATGATTGACGGATCATCAATTTAATTTCCTGTTTGGTTAAATTCAGATTTAATTCACTGCTTTTGATACTGGCATCAATAACCTGCTTTTTAGCACCAAACTGAAATGGGCTTAATCCTTGTGAAATACTGTAATTTTGATCAAATGCCCGTGTATTGTATTGTCCAAGCATACTTCCGACTTCCGTTTTCGGCATTTCAAAAGCAGTAGGTTTTAACTGATTTTGCATTTGAATATCCATTTCACGGGCTTGAATAAGATTGTTGTTTTTCAAACCTAAATCAATTGCTGATTCTAATGTTAAATTTTGAGAAACCTGACTATTCAGATTTCCAGCAAAGAATAGAACAGCAATGATTGAAGTAATTGAACCGATCTTTTTTCGTTTTAATGAAAATCCTTTTTCAAAATAGAGGTACAGTATGGGTAAAACGATGAGCGTTAAAAGTGTCGCTGAGATTAAGCCGCCTATTACAACAGTTGCTAATGGTTTTTGAACCTCCGCACCTGCACTGGAACTCAAAGCCATTGGTAAGAAACCCAAAGAAGCAACGGAAGCCGTTAAAATAACAGGTCTCAAACGAACTTTAGTGCCTTCTTTTACTCTGTCTAATACGTTTACCATTCCTTCGGTTTTTAATTGATTTAAATAACCTATTAAAACGATTCCATTTAAAACAGCCACACCAAACAAGGCAATAAATCCAATTCCTGCTGAAATACTAAAAGGCATATCACGAAGCCATAGAGCAAACACACCGCCGATTGCAGAAAAAGGGATTGCACTAAAAATCAGTAAGGATTGTTTCATAGATTTGAACGTAAAATAGAGTAAAACCAAGATGAGTAACAAAGCAACAGGAACAGCGATTGATAATCTTGCCGAAGCTTCTACCAAATTTTCAAATTGTCCGCCATAGGTAACATAGTATCCTGCGGGAAGTTTCAATTTTTTAGCCAAATTTTTCTGAATTTCATCGACCACACTTTTTACGTCTCTGCCACGTACATTGAACCCAACAACAATTCTTCGTTTTCCATCTTCACGGCTTATTTGCATCGGTCCGGGTTCATAATTGATGTCTGCAACTTGCTCCAATGGAATCTGACTTCCCGATGGGAGTGTAATGTATAATGTTTTTAGATTTGAAATATCGCTTCGACTGTCTTTTTCAAGTCGTAAAACCATATCAAAACGTTTTTCACCTTCGTATATATCTCCTGTTTTTTCACCTGCAAAACCGACCCGAATAACTTTGTTCAGATCACCCACATTTAAGCCGTACAGTGCTAATTTATCTTTGTTGTATCGTACTGTAATTTGTGGTAAACCTGCAACTCTCTCGGCTTTTGCATCTGCAATTCCCTTGATACCTTTAATCAGGTTTAATACTTCATCCCCTTTGCTAACGAGCATATCAAGATCTTCCCCATAAATTTTGATAGCGACGTCACTTCTAACACCTGTCATCAACTCATTAAAACGCATTTGAATCGGTTGAGAAAATTCGGTGGTAACACCAGGGATTTCGGTTAACGCTTCCTCCATTTTTTCCATTAACTCTTCTTTTGAGTGAGCTGATGTCCATTCTTTTCTATCTTTAAGTAAAATAATCATATCTCCTGCCTCCATTGGCATAGGGTCGGTAGGTATTTCAGCACTTCCGATTTTGGTAACAATCATTTTTACCTCAGGGAATCGCTTTTTCAAAATTTGTTCCGCTTTGGTAGTAGATTCAATTTCTTGTGACAGAGAACTTCCCGATGCAATGATTAAATGGGTAGCAATATCTCCTTCATCCAATGTTGGAATAAATTCTCCTCCCATAGAATTGAATACTAATACAGCGACTACTAAAAGTGCTACAGAAGTTGAAACAATGATCGCTTTTACTTTCAGTGCTTTCATTAAAATAGGTTGATAAACCCTTTCAATTTTTGACATGATTTTATCACTGATGTTTTTCTTGTGACCTGTTTGTTTTTTTAATGCCAAGGAAGCCATCATCGGAACATAGGTAAGAGAAAGTAAAAAAGCTCCCAAAATTGCAAATGAAACTGTCTGTGCCATCGGACCAAACATTTTTCCTTCAATTCCAACTAATGCCAAGATAGGCAGATACACGATTAGGATAATTATTTCTCCAAATGCAGCACTGCTTCTTATTTTTGAAGATGCTTGATAGACTTCATCATTCATTTCATCGGTTGATAAAACCCGTCTTATTTTATTAGACTGCAAACGATGTATAATTGCTTCAACAATGATAACAGCACCATCGACAATTAAACCAAAATCGATCGCACCTAAACTCATTAGATTACCGCTTACTCCAAACAGGTGCATCATGGTTACAGCAAAGAGAAGTGATAAAGGAATAACCGAAGCGACAACCAATCCTGCACGCCAATTTCCTAGTAACAGTACCAAAATAAAAATAACAATTAACGCCCCTTCAATCAAATTAGTTTTAACAGTGCCAATAGCCTTATCCACTAATTTTGTTCTATCCATAAATGCTTCGATCTCTACACCTTCGGGTAATGAAGTTTTGATTTGCTCCATTTTTTCTTTAACTCTGGAAACAACTTCCGCACTATTTTCGCCTTTCAACATCATAGCCATTCCACTGACTTCTTCTCCTTTTCCGTCTTTGGTAACTGCCCCGAAACGAATACTGCTTCCGATTTGCACAGTGGCAACATCACGAATTAAAATCGGAATTCCGTTTTGATTTTTTACCACAATTTTTTTTATGGCATCAATTCCGCTGACCATACCAATTCCCCGGATAAAATAGGCATACGGTTTTTTGTCAATGTATGCTCCACCTGTATTTTCATTGTTTTTTTCCAGTGCATCAAAAATTTCAGGAACGGTTGTATTCATGCTTTTAAGTTTATCCGGAACAATCGCAATTTCATATTGTTTCAGACTTCCCCCTAACGTATTTACCTCTGCAACTCCTTTCGTTCCGAGCAATTGCGGACGGATAATCCAGTCTTGGATAGTTCTCAAATCCGTTGCGGAATATTTTTTTTCGTATCCTTTTTTTGGAAAGACAACGTATTGATAAATTTCACCTAAACCTGTACTTACAGGTGCTATTTCAGGACTTCCTAATCTTTTTGGAATAGAATTTTCAGCCGATTTTAAGCGTTCATTAATTTGTGCTCTAGCCCAATATATATCTACATCCTCTTCAAAAACAACTGTTATTACACTCAACCCAAATCTACTGATTGAACGAAGTTCAACAATGTTTGGGATTGGTTTTACAGCTTGTTCAATTGGGTATGTTATGAACTGTTCAACTTCCTGCGTAGCTAATGTTGGAGAAGTTGTAATAATTTGTACCTGATTGTTTGTAATGTCAGGTAAGGCATCTATCGGTAGTTTCACGAGTGAGTAACTTCCGATGGCTATCAATGCCAAGGTGAACAAGCCTATAACAAACTTATTCTTAATACTGAATAGAATTATTTTATCTAACATAAAAGAAGTGTTAATCGTTAATTTTTCTTGCTAAATATATTTGAATACAAGAATATGTAAAATGTAGACGTACATTTTACAAAATAAAATTATTGAGATTCGATTAACCTATTTGCGGCGGTTGCCATATAGTAGCTTCAAATTTTGAAGTACCCTGAAAGATGTATAGATTGATTTTTGTTTCGTTTTGCTCTAATGACAAAATAGGTATAACAGTTGATGTTATTGTAGTATTTACAACATGACTTCCACAACAAGAACAAAGACAGAACGTGGAGCAAATTTCAAAGTGTTCTGTATCCTCCTGATTATGTTCTATTAATTTAGCTGATGACTGAATATTATTAGTTTTTACACATTCTCTATCAATACAACATGGAACTACAGAAAGATAGAGAATAAAACTACTAAATAATATAATTATAATCTTCATATTACAAATGTAATAACTAAAAACAATATTATCTTTTTTAGTTATATATTATTTTACATTCTCTTCATATCGTGACCTTCCATTGGGTTTGCACCTTTTTTTAAGCGAAATTCTGAATTAATTAGATATGCACCTGAAAACACAACTTTTTGACCTTCTTTAATACCTGATAGTATTTCTATTTGTCTACTGTTTTGCATTCCTGTGACTACCATTCTATTCTCAAATGTACCTGCTTCATTTTGAATCCAAACGGTACTTCCTTTTGCTTCCTGTAAAACAGCATCTAACGGTAATGTTAAAGTATATTTCTGTGATACTGTTGCTGTAACTGTTGCTATCATTCCTGGATAAAACTCTTTGTTTTTATTGTTTAGTTGAACTCTAATACTATTTATTTGACTGTTATTAGAAAGCTCTGGACTTATAAAAGTAATTTTCGTTTTTATTATTTTTTCAGGCATTGATTCGAAAGTGATTTTCACGTCTTGACCAATATTAAATGAAGATGATTCTGATGAAAACGATTGTGCTTCAATCCATACTGTTGATAAATCATTTAACTTGTAAATCATTTGTCCTTGCATTAAATAATCACCTTGTTTGATACCTATTTCTGTGATATATCCATCAGTTGGACTATAAAATGGTGTTAATATTGGTACTTCTCCACTTTTTTCAATCTCGATAATTTGCTTTTCGGATACCCCCCAAAGTAATAATTTGTTTTTAGTAGATAAATAGATTTGTTTATAATCAATCGTATTGTCGTTTAATTTTTGCATTCGCGCTTTGGCTATCAATAAATCTTTCATTGTTGCTGATAAATCTTCACTGTATAATTGATAAATCAACTCTCCTTTATGAATGTATTCACCGATTGTTTTGAAGTTTAATTCGTCAACTCTCCCCATAATACGAGAACTAATTGTAGTTGATTTTGTTTCGTCTGCTGTAACTTTTGCGCTAATTGAAATTTCTTCAGACATATTTTCTTTCCGAAGAATTCCGACTGAAATATGTCCTAACTTAATTTGCTCTTCACTAAATTTCAATGTATTTGAACTTTCATTTCTTGGTTCAACTTTCGTTAATTCCATTTTACAAATTGGACATTTGCCGGGTTTATTTTCCATGATTTGTGGATCCATTGAACAGGTGTAAAATGCTTTTGATGTATGAACTTCGTTTTTTGATTTACATCCAATTATGATGAAAATCAAAACTGACAATACTAATGTGTAGCCTGAAATTAAATTCTTATTTGTTATAGTATATCTCATCGTTTATTGTTTTATAAAACTTTCACTGTCGATTAAAAACTGTGAATTTTCGGCAATTAAATCTTCTCTTGATAATCCTTCAATAACTTGAACCCAATTATCTATTGATACTCCTGTTTTAATTTTTCGAACTTTTAATAAATCACTTTTTGTTTGAATCAGTACAATTTTTTCATGACCTAAATCAACAATTGATTCTTGATTAACCCATAATCCAGATTTCATACCTTTTAATATTTTTCCAGTAATTAAATCACCAATTTTAAAATTACCTTTTGAATTGTTAAGATGAACGTGTACCGTTAAAAACTTTTCTGCCCCTTGAAAAATAGGTTCAATAAAATCTATTTTTGATTCAATCTGGATTGCTGTTCCTTTTTTATTAAGAATTATTTTATCTCCTTTTTTTACATCTCTTTTATCTGATTCTATAAGTTTTAAAAATGCCCAAACATTTGAATAATTCACTACTTTAAAAATCGATTCCCCTTTATTTAAATACTGACCTTCCTTCACGGATAATTCTTTTGTTGATGGCTTATCTTGATTATTACCAGAACTCATGGAATTTGATTTATTCATATTTAACGCCAATGATTCTTCTATAATATAACCTGAAACAGGACTGTAAATAGTAGTTGTATAGATTATTTTATTCGATAAAACTAATGCATCGATTTGATTTTTAGACAAACCTAATAATGATAATTTCTGTTTTGCACCTTGTATTAAAACTTGGTTTTCGGAGTCATTTTTTAAGAGGAAAAGTAAATTTTGTTGTGCTGTTTGTAATTCAGGACTGTAAATTTCATACAGTTTTTGTCCTTTTTCAACTTTTTGATAATTGTAATTGACATACAATTTTTCAATTCTACCTTCTATACGAGATGAAATTGAAGAAAAATCATCGGTATTGTATGAAATATATCCATTTACTTGCGTTGTAAATGACATTGATTTTTCAATAGGATTAATTAATTTCAATGAACTTAAAACATATTCATCAACTGGTTTAATGATGTCATCTAAATCTAAATCAACTACTGGTGCAGTTCGGTTTTCGTCGAGTTTTTCTACTAAACTCATACCACAAATTGGACAATTACCTGCTTTACTTCTAATTATTTCTGGGTGCATTGGACAAGTAAATACTCTTTTATGATTGTCATTATTAGGCATATCCATACCTTTCATGTCGTCCATATTATTCATATCATGTCCTTTTTCTTGATTTGAATTTGAACAAGAAATACATTGTAAAAATGTAAATAGGAGTAGACACCATTTAATTTTGCTCAAGTTCTTTTTCATATTCTGTTTGTAATAGTAATAATTGTTGCACTAAATCTAAATAGGTAATTTGATTCATTCTTAACATTTGAATTGCATCTAATACCATAAATAATTCCTCTGTATTTTGTTCGTAAGCAAGAAGTGTTGCTTGATAATTTTTTCGAAACGATGGAATTATACTTTCTTCATACAATTTTATTTGTTTTTTTTGAAAGCTAATTTTACTTTTAAGTGTTTCTAATTTACCTGTTGTCTCGTTTATAATTCCTTGTTTTTGAATTTCAAGTGCTTTTGTATCATTTTCTAAACCTAATACAGATGATTTGTACATTTTATTCGACCACGGAACTATTGGAACTGTAACCATTCCCATTAAAGTAAATAATTGTGGCTGTGTGCCAAATGAAAACATATGATCGTATTTTATTCCAAAATCAGGTAACCGTTTGCTGTATTCTAAATCTTTTTTGGCTTTTAAAAGTACAATCGTTTGGTCAATTGCTTTTAAATCACTTCGAATGGATTTGAAAGAAGAAGTATCTATTTTTTGAATATCATAATTGTAAATAGAAAAAGTTGTATCAACTTGAAAGTAGGTTGTCTTCTCTCGATTCATCAGGGTATTCAGCATAATTAAATTTTGCTGTAATTCATTTTGAAACATTAATTGCATGGATTGTATTTCTCCTATTTGAGCTTTAGCTTTATAAATACTCCCGAGTTTATCTTGATTATAAGAATATCTTATTTCAGTAGATTGTATGACTAAATTTAAAAATGCTTCGGTTTCTTTCAATACTTTTATTTTTTTCTGAAGTAAAACACATTCATTATAAC
>JBKCEW010000128.1:0-2528 GCA_046304235.1 Crocinitomicaceae bacterium
CTATAATCTAATAATATTGATATATTCTCATCAATTTTAAATTTAATTTGTTGTGAAGCAAATTTTAAACCTAGAGGATTGCTAAATGTAAGTGATTTTGTATCTTTATCATCATATTCACTTGATAATTTATGAACAGAACTTCTTAATTTTAAAATTCGTTCATTTATTTCTTTTTGAGTAATTTCAGGTCTTTCTTTTCTTCTTGAAAAACTTTCACTCATTTCTTATTTTAACAAATTAAAAAAATGATTTTGTATTAAAATATCTTAAATTTAATTAAATTTGATTTTGTGAAAATCATAAACAATCCCCGCGATGCTCTTGAACACTGCTATCGACGCCATTGAAACCATTGGTTCTCAATTCACCAACACCTTTCAGTTGGTTGAAATCAGGATGAATGATATCGAAGGCTTGACCTCACCTGTTTTCGAGAAACTTGCCACCGACCTCGTCGCCTCGCTTCCTGATACTTATCTAGAAGATGAGATTTTCACCGATGAGTTCATCCTCCATCACGACTGCTTCATTCTCAAATTCACTCGGGACGGGAATTCCATTCTCATCTCAAGCGACCTTGAGGACGAAGTTCCATTCGATTTCTAAGTAGTTTCATAGAAGGAACAAGAAATTTTTGTTCCTTAACCGATGTTTATAGATTTGTATTAATTTGTTAATAAATTTAATTAAAATGATTTTGGGTAATCATTAATTATTTACCAATTACTCGAAAAGTAATTCGGTCATCAATATCCCAATGCTGTTCAACGATTTAGTTTGCTCTGTCGTTCGTGCTATCTCCTCGGTTTTTGAGGAGAGAGATTGTGATTATTGTGACGGTTTGCCTGACAGGTTTGTCTCTATTGACTGTAATGACGTGAATTTCTCCCACCTCGCTCCAGCAGTAGTCGCAAACTTGAGCGGTGCTCGACTGCTTGATTTGAAAGAGGAGACTTTCATCATCTCCTTCAAAAGTCAAGAAATTAGGATTTCAAAGTCCTTCAGTGAGAACGTTCGAGACCTCTACATTCACGCGGTCTAGTTAGGTAAATCGAAAAGGAACAAGTGGTTTTTGTTCCTTGCTTAACTAGAAATGTTTTGATTTTATTCTAAAATCTTAAAAATTTTATTTTTGTGAAATTCCTACAAATCACGCAAGATGAGTGAAGAATTCGAACAAATTTGTGTAAAAACAGCTGAGGCTATCAAAGAAACCATAGCTAGTGGCGAAGAATATGATAGCATAACTCTTTATAATATTAATTCATCCTTGTTTAAGAACGAATTTGTTTCAATGGTCGCTCATTATCTTGATGGAAAGGTTATTGGTAAAGATAATGACATCATTAATTACGGAGACTTCTCAATTTGGCTTACTTCCAAAACTCATAAAGAAATAGATGGATATTATCAAGAGGTTATGGTTTCTTTTGAAATGTATTAAAATAAAAGAAAATTAAAAATAAATGAATATTTTAGTTTTTCAAATCATTGCGGATTACAAGAGAGAAGTAGTCCCCCCAACCCCAAATCGAGATGAGCGTTTCTGTGGAAATGACTGAAGATTTTGAACGAGATTGTGCGCATACCGCTGAGGTTATTATGGCTTCTTTGGTGAAAAATGAGGAATGGACTTCCTTTCTTCTCTACGATGTTAGCGTGAATTTGTTCGATAGTTCTTTCATCACTACAGTGGCACGGTATCTCGGCGGGCGGGTGGAAAACGACGTGATTTTGTATGAAGACATGACAATAAGGTTCGAATTTACGACGTCTCGCGTCATATACGGGTTCTACGATGACATCGAAATAACCATCAATTTCGAATAAATTTAATTTCAAATAAGGGACAAGTTTTTGTTCCTTATTTAATTCGAACATCTTGATATTCTTTATATACGAATTTTGGCATTATGCTTCCTACTTGAGTTTCTTCAAAGGCTTTATCAATCTCGGCACCTTGGAAGAGGAGTTTCGATTCGGTGAAAATGGGTTGTTCTAATGGTTTTTGTCCTAGAGAGGTGCAAATGGGAGGTCTAAAACGAGGGTCTCCAGTATAGGAACGTTGTTTATATTCAATGGGATTATAGACCCGAACATATACCTCACTATTTTCAGGTAATTCACTAGTAATTCTTCTAATTTCATTGGGTTTTTCAGGTTCTTTGACAGTTTCTTCTTTGACGGGAGTGGATTGATTTGAAGTTAAAGCATTATTTATATAATTTTTAATGGATGAACTTATATCAGGGAACATTTCATTAAAAGGTTCTTTTAAATCTCCGTTTTTGGAGTTTTTGAGGAGTTCATCAATATAAGCTTTAAGTTTAGGAGTTAATTCTTTATCATCAAAACGTTCTTTAAGGGGTGAATTACTTGATATTTGTTGATTTAGATAGTTATTAACTTCATTTACATTAGCGACATTAGGAGGAGATTGATTGGGAATTGTTGAGGGTGGTTGAGCATTGGAAGTGAGCTTATTTAATTCTTTTTTAAGAGTTTCAACATCAACAGTTTCAGTA
>JBKCEW010000129.1:0-2973 GCA_046304235.1 Crocinitomicaceae bacterium
AGCATTAGTTATTTATTACATCTTAATTAGTAAACTTCCCCATTCTAGGATTTTAAAAGTTTCAAACAAGATTAGATGTTGGTATATGATTTATATACTTAAAATTATGAAAAAAGGAAGTCTAAACTATTTTGAAAATAATATATACATAGGAAAAGTAACTGATTTAGAAATTGGAACGAACTGTCAAATTAATGAAAATGTTTTTATTCAAGGAGCTAAAATTGGTTCTTTTGTTATGATAGCTCCTAATGTAGCAATTTTAACAAAAGGTCATTCTTTTCAAAGTATAGAAATCCCAATGGTTCTTCAAGGAAATACTCAACAACTTATACCAATTATTGAGGATGATGTTTGGATAGGTAGAAATGCAATCATTATGCCTGGAGTTATATTAGGAAAAGGTTCAATTATAGGAGCAGGGTCAGTCGTAACAAAAAATGTAGAACCTTACAGTATAGTTGGTGGTGTTCCAGCTAAACTTATTAGAAAAAGAAATTAATATGTGTGGGATTTTAGGAACTATAAATGTAAATATCGATGAATCTGCACTTTCATTGATTAAACACAGAGGACCAGATGATTTTGGAATTGATTCATTTTCGATTAATGATTTCAATGTTCATTTTGGACAAAGGCGGTTGTCTATTATTGACCTATCTCCAGCCGGTCACCAACCTATGATTTCAAGCTGTGGGAACTATGCGATTATTTTCAATGGAGAAATTTATAATCACCTTGAGTTACGTGCAAAACTCCCTGTTGATATCGTTTATAGAGGACATTCAGATACTGAAACTATTTTATACTATATAATTTATTTCGGAATACAACGGATTTCAGATTTTAATGGAATTTTTGCATTCTCATTTCTCGATAAGCAAAATGAAATACTTCACATCTGCAGAGATCCATTTGGTGTAAAACCACTTTATTATTTTTTAGATGAAAAACAGCTTGTTTTTTCTTCTGAGATAAGACCAATTAAAGCATTAACAACATGCAAATCATTAAATAAATCATCACTCGCAAGTTTATTAAGGTTGAGATATAATCCTTCACCTGAAACATTATATAGTGATATATTCAAACTTAAGCCTGGCAGTTCTATTTCATTTGACTTAAAAAACAATAAATTAACACCAAAAGAGCGATATTTCGCAAATCCAATTCCAACTAAAATTAAAGATACAGATGCTAATTTGATTAAAAGATATGGAATTGAATTGGAAGAAGCTATTAGTAGACAATTATTATCAGATGTAGAAGTAGGTGTTCTACTTAGTGGAGGAATAGATTCAGCATTGGTTGCTGCAATAGCAAAACAAAATTACAAAGGGAATTTAAAAGCATTCACTATTGGTTTTGACGGGGATTATGATGAAGATGAAATTAAAGATGCTGCTCATACAGCTCATGTTTTAGGGTTAGAACATCATTTTAGAAAAATTACCTTTACGGATTTTTTAGAGCTTATTAAAGAATGCTCAAGAATAGTAGAAGAGCCATTAGCAACTACGTCAATGATTCCAATGTATTATCTTTCAAAACTCGCTTCGGAAAACGTGAAAGTAGTATTAACGGGTCAAGGCGCAGATGAACCGCTCGGAGGGTATGTTAGATATAAATCTGAAGTTTTTCGTAAAAAGTTACCTGCTATTTTACGGAAAATGATTAAACCTACAATTAAGCTTCTAAATGTTAAAAATGAGAGAATACTTCGTGGAGCAAATGCAATCTCTATAAATAATGAGATAGAAAGATTTTTATCTGTTTACGAAATTTTTTCAGTAAGTGAAATTGAACAATTAATTCTCACTAGAGACACTTTAAGTAAAGAAAGAATAACTGAATTTTACAAAACTTTATCTTGTGATAAAATTGCTCATCCAGTTGAGAAAATGATGGCAATTGATACGCGAATGAATTTGTCTGATGATCTTTTGAATTATACAGATAAAATTACAATGAACTTTTCTATTGAATGTAGAGTTCCAATGCTTGATATAAAACTTGTGAATTTTATAGAATCTTTACCAGTACATCTTAAACTAAATAGTAAAGGTGGAAAAATTATCCACAAGGCATTTGCAAAATCAATTTTACCAGAGGAAATAATTAATCGTCCTAAAAAAGGATTTCAATCACCTACAAGAAAATGGTTCAAGGATGAAATGTCTAAATTAAAAGATATTCTTTTAGAAAACGACTCGATATTTTCGAGTGTTTTTAACCTAAAAGCTGTTGAAAATATACTTCAACTACATTTAGATGGTTATAATAAGGAAAAACAAATTTTTTTACTGTTGAGTATTTATTATTGGTTAGAAGCTAACAATTTTCTATTTCAAGAAAAAAATTAAACTAAAATTTTTCATGCAACACATTTTAATAAATGGAGTTCAAACATTTTCTCCCCAATCACGAAACGAATTAATAGATTTTGCTTTCGAAAACAAATCAATATTAGTTGCAGTAAATGCTGAGAAAATTTTGCATGCTACAGATGAATCTCGATCAATCATTAATAGAAATGTTGGTTATCCAGATGGTATTGGTGCAGTTTGGGCTTTAAAAAAGAAAGGTGCACTTAACCCCGTAAAAATACCCGGTTGTGAGTTGTGGCTTGATATAATAAAAAAGTTTCAAAATGATAAGTCTTTTTATTTAATAGGAGGGAAGAGTGACGTTATAAATGAGACAGTAAACAAGTTAAGATTAGAATATCCAAATATAAATATTGTCAATTTTAGAAATGGTTATTTAAAGACTATTGAAGAAAAAGAAAAATTGATTCAAGATGTAATAAATCATAAACCAGATGTTGTATTCGTTGCAATGGGTTCCCCAAAACAAGAATTACTAATGGAAGAAATACATCAATCTCATCCTGTAGTTTATCAAGGTCTAGGTGGTAGTTTTGATGTCTATATAGGTAAAACTGCAAGAGCTTCTAAGTGGTGGGTTAATAAT
>JBKCEW010000130.1:0-10005 GCA_046304235.1 Crocinitomicaceae bacterium
CTTCTTTAGAAGAAATACCAGTTAAGTGTAAATTCCCTCCTGTATAATCAGCTATTTCAATATTTCTTTTCAAATCGATGATTTCAGCTACGGCCGGATCAGCTTTTAATCCTGTACGAGTTGAAGCTTCTCCTTCATTTACTTGTCCACCAGCTGCTAATGAACTATCTCTACAAAAAGCAATGATTTTTCCATTAAAGTTTTTTGAATATAATAACGCTCTGTATAAAATCCCTGTAGATAAATGTTTCGTATCATCTGTGAACAATTTTGCTCCTGATTGATACATATCAAACATTTCAGATAAGTTTTCACCTTCCATTTTATCTGTTACAGTCCCTAATGGAATTAAGGATGTAACTTGATGTTCTGATTTTCTTAAAGCATATTCTATTTGTGTTTTCCCATCAATAACTGGACTTGTTGAAGGCAACATCGCAACGTGAGTAAAACCACCGAATGCGGCTGCTTCCAAACCAGTTTCAATGGTTTCTTTATGCTCTTCTCCTGGATCACAAAAATGTGCTTTTCCATCTACCCATCCTTGTGAGATATGTAAATTATCTTCAAATACAACAAACTCTTCTGATTCATTCAAGTTTGTTCCTATTTCACTTATAATACCATCAGTAATTCGAATATCAACCTGTTGGTTGTGATGTGTAGATTGAGTATCTAAAACTCGCGCATTTTTGATTAATACGTTCATAAACATTAAGGTTTATTTCATAAATCGTGTCAAAGCCATTTCTGTTAACACAAAAATCAGCGCTAAAAGTAAGAAAATTCGCCAAAACTCTTGCGGTTTTTCTAAATCAACTTTTAGAATTTCAGTGCCTGATTCTATAGAAGTATAGTTTAAATTCTTTGTATCTACACCCTGAAATAGAGTATTGATTTCATCTGAATTTAAGATGTTTACATTTGATTCTTCTCTTGAATAATTGAGTGCTATATCCGATTTGTAATTATCACTTTCTAAACGATAAATTCCTTGTTTTAAACCATGATGTTGATTTAGACCCACTAAAGAAATATAGGTTTCGTTATTTATTTCTTCAGAGTAGGGTATTAAATCAAATGATTCATTTTTTAAGTGATATGTAGAAACAAGTTTATTTTCGGTTTTTAGAGATTGTGAAGGATAAATTTGTATGCGATTTTCTGAGCCTAATTGATGAGAAATCTCTATTTTTCGCTGACTTAATTCCGCAATTCTCAATAAAATTACAGGAAATAAACTATTTGAAACTATAGTTGAATTAGAACTATCTAATAAGCTGGCATACAAAAAAGAAGAATTTTGTTTTAACCATAAAGGTTTCTTATTTTGAAGCAAAAGTATGGACGAATTGATGTTGTTTTTAATCGAATAATATCCTTTTACTTTTGGAAGTGGAATGTTTTTTGGTTTTTGTTCAAATATGCCCTTATAAAATGGAGATTCAAAAATGGGTTTTTCAATTTCCAAATTCGATTTTTCAAATTTACCAAGGTTTGAAATTCCAATACCTGATAAAAATGAATTCCAACTTGACAAATCTGCTTCCTTAGAAGGAAATAAAAGTAAAGAACCACCGTTTTGCTTGAACGTTTTAAGTGAAATTGCTAACCCTTGATTTATTTCTTTAACTCCATTTAGGACAACCAAATGTTTATTTTTTAAATCTGCTGGTAAAAATGAACCATATTTAACTTCACTCAAATGATAATATTTATCAAGAGAATAAACTTGATTTACAGCGGGATGTGCATCATCTCCATCAATAAGTAAAATAGAAGAATAGGGAAGCACTTCATACGTAAAGTAATAATCATCATCAAAATCTAAATGTTTGTCATTGATATGAATTTTACCTTGTTTAATTCCTGTTTGATAATCAGAATAATTAATGACAATATCTTTTGATTCTGCCGATTTTAAATCAACGAAAACAGTTCTTTTTGTTTTATTTATATCTAAAATCAATTCTAAATTGGTACAATCTTCCTCGCCGTAATTACTTACTTTAACATGTAATTCATTATTAACCTTAACTTTAAAAACAGGCTCATTAAACCAGACACTATCAATAGCTACATTCTCTTTGGATTGTGGGACTAATTGAAAAGGATAAAAATAACTTTGATTTTTATCTTTTATCTTAACCTTCTCAATTATATTATTTTTTTGAAAATCACTTAAATAAATATATTGCTTGCTATTTTTTATGGAAATTTCTTTATGATTAGTAACAATATCTTGTATTCGGTCAATTACTTTTGAAATAGGGATACTAATTGACTGAATTTTAATTTTATCCAATCGATTTAACAAATTGGTTTTTGTAGTAAACTGTTCTTCAACAGCGCTTAACTCATTTGTAAATAATAAAATACGTGAACCTAAAGGAGCCTGATTAATGATTTTTTTTGCTTGTTCTTTTGCCTGAGACAGTAATTGACCCTCCGTACCTAATTGACTCATTGAAAAAGAGTTATCAATATAAATGCAAATTACATTTCCAGTATTTTGTTGACTTTTGTTTTTCAGAGGAATAAATGGTTGACAAAAAGTTAGAACCAAAAATAAGATTGCTAATAACCTAGATATTAATATTAAAAGATGTTTTAATTTTCTAACAGATTTAGTTTCTTGGTCAATATTTTTCAAAAAAACTATACTTGAGAAATAATAAGTTTTATATTGCCTAAAACTGTATAGATGAATAATGATTGGAACAATCAAAAAAAATAAAAAAAATAAATACCCAGGATGCTGAAATTTCATTCTACAAATCTAAAATTTATCTTTTAAATGAATACCAGTATAATTATCTGTTAGTCTAATTAGTTCCTCTGGCGTACCTTCAAAAACAACTTTACCACCTAAATCTCCACCTTCTGGCCCTAAATCTATTACCCAATCTGCGCATTTTATAATATCACCATTGTGTTCTATTACAACTATTGAATTTCCAGCATCGATTAATCGTTGAAAAGCAATTAATAATTTTTCAATATCATAGAAATGAAGGCCTGTAGTAGGTTCATCAAAAATGAATAAAGTATGAGGTGAATTTGATCCTTTTGTTAAAAACGATGCCAGTTTTATTCTTTGTGCTTCCCCTCCGGATAGCGTACTTGAAGATTGACCCATTTTCACATATCCCAATCCTACATCTTCCAAAGGTTGTATTTTTGCAACTATCTTATCTTCAAGTGTTCCTTTCTGTTCTTTAAAAAAAGCCAATGCTTCACTTATATCCATCGCAAGTAAATCTGCAATATTTTTTCCTCTGTATGTTACTTCGAGTGTTTCAGATTTATACCTTAAACCAGTACAAGAATCACATGTAAGATGTACATCAGCCATAAATTGCATTCCTACTGTAATAGAACCTTCTCCTTCACACATTTCACAACGACCTCCCTCCACATTGAAACTAAAAAAACCTGGTTTATAACCTCTCGCTTTTGATATAGGTTGTCTTGCAAATAAATCACGGATATCATCAAATGCTTTTACATAAGTCACTGGATTGCTACGAGATGATTTTCCAATGGGATTTTGGTCTATCATTTCAATAGCTTTTATCAATTTCACATCACCTTCAACTCCTTTACTTTCACCTTGAAAATCTCCAAAAACTCCTAACTTCTTTCTAATTTCAGGATACAATACTTCTTTAATTAGAGTAGATTTTCCAGATCCACTAACTCCTGTAATACAAACAAAACTAAACAAAGGTATTTTTACAGACACGGATTGTAAATTATTTTCTTTAGCTTCTAGAATCTCTAAAAACTGATTGGTCTTTCTTCTTCTTTCTGGAATAGGAATAATTCTTTCTTTTGTAAGGTATTTCGCTGTCAGACTGTTTTTTTGATTACGTAATTGAGTGTCATTCCCTTGAAAAACAACCTCTCCACCATAAATACCCGCCATCGGACCGATATCTAAAATTTCGTCTGCTGCTTTCATCATATCTTCTTCATGTTCAACCACAATTACCGTATTTCCTATATCACGCAAATTTTCCAAAACAGAAATCAGACGTTTGGTATCACGAGGATGCAAACCTATACTTGGCTCATCTAATATATACATCGATCCAACTAAACTACTACCTAACGATGTGGCTAGATTTATTCGCTGTGATTCGCCACCTGATAAAGTATTGGAAGTTCTATTTAAAGTAAGGTATTCCAACCCAACTTCACATAAAAATTGTAAACGATTTTTGATTTCAGTTAAAATTCGATTGGCTAATTTCACCTCATATTCGCTTAATTGGATTGAATTAAAAAATTGATAACCCTCTCTAATTGGCATTAAAACGATATCAGTTATGGTTTTTCCTCCAAAAAAAACATAATTGCTATCTTTTCTCAAACGTGTTCCTCTACAATCAGGACAAACTGTTTTTCCACGATAACGAGAAAGCATAACTCGATATTGTATTTTATATGTTTGGCTTTCTAGAAAACTAAAAAACGCATTCAACCCCATAAAGTATTTATTTCCAGTCCAAAGTAAATTATATTGTTCAGGTGTTAATTCCTCGATAGGTCTATGAATAGGAAAATCAAATTTAGTAGAAGCTAAAACTAATTCACGCTGGTATTCACCCATTGTTTCACCTTTCCAACAAGCAATTGCACCCTGATACACACTCAAACTTGGGTCAGGAAACACCAATCTAGGGTCTATATCTATCACCGAACCAAATCCCTCACAACGTTTACAAGCTCCATATGGATTGTTAAATGTGAAAAACTGTTCTGTAGGTTCTACAAACTCGATTCCATCAAGTTCAAATCGATTATTGAATTGAACAAGCTGATCCAAATCTGGTAAAAATAATTCACAATTTCCATTACCTTCAGAAAAAGCTAATGAAATTGAATCTGAAACACGTAATAAAGCATCTTCATCGCAAGTTGATTTAATTCTATCAACAACTAATTTTGCGGTATGAATGTTTGGTGTATCTACACTTACTTCATCTAAATCAAAAACTTCATTCTGAATTAAAATACGAGCAAAACCTTGCTCTTTCAAAAGAGATAATTGTCTTTCAATCCCATACTTTTCAAATGCAAGAATAGGGGATAGGACGAACATTTTTATACCCTCTTCAGTTGATTTAATAAAATCAACAACATCAGATACACTATGCTTTTTTACATCATTTCCAGAAATTGGGGAAATAGTTTTGCCAACACGTGCAAAAAGTACTTTTAAATAATCATATATTTCAGTACTTGTACCTATGGTAGATCTTGGGTTTGTAGATGTTACTTTTTGTTCAATAGCTATTGCTGGAGCAATACCTTTTATAAAATCAACTTCCGGTTTATCTAATTTACCCAAAAACTGACGTGCATAAGATGATAAACTTTCTACATAACGACGTTGACCCTCTGCATACAAAGTATCAAAAGCTAGGGATGATTTTCCTGAACCCGACAAACCTGTAATCACTGTAAACTTTCCATGAGGTATTTTAACTTCCAGATTTTTAAGGTTATTTACCCTTGCACCTTTGATATGAATGTATTTTTCCAACGTTATTTTAATTAGAAGTTTAAATTTAGCGATTTATCTCGCTTTTTTAAGAACACGTAACACATTAAAATGTTTTAATCCTATTTTTGCTAAAAAATACGTTTATGTCTAAAATTAAGTTTGAACAATTAATTGAAAATCTAACACTCAATCAAATTTCATTAGAAACTGAAATTCAATCTTTTTGTTTCTCAAAAGTAAAATCAGGTGGTGACACTTTTGTTCTTACTTCTCAATTAGAAGACATATTAATATCTGTGCTTGCAGGAATAGTCGAAGTACTTCAAACTCCAGCGGATGATGATGCACCTAGAATTTTAATCGTTGCACCAAGTAAAGATGTTTGTTTACAAATTGAATCCTTATGGTTAAAGATTTCAAAACGTACTCAACTGATTCATACATTAGTTTTTGAACAAGGAGATAAGGTAAAACAACGAATAGCTTTATTTAACGGGGCAGATATTGTGATTGGTACACCAAAAAGATTAAATGACATGTATTTCCAAAACGGTTTAAATATCAATAAATTAAAATACTTTATTGTCTACGAGGCAGAAAAATGTGTTAAAGCATCTTCAATAATACATATTGCTCGTATGACTGATAGCTTTCCTAAATGTCAAAAATGGATTATTGATAATATTGAAGGGAAAAACACATTGAAGTTAGTAGAAAATATTTTAGATGTTCCTTTTGAAGTAAATGAACTTGAAAACTAAAATATGAACACATAAAAAAAGGTGCCTCGTAATAGACACCTTATATAATATTTAGACAAATCAATAGTTACTCTTCAGTTTTCACTACTTTTTTACGAGGTGCTCGTTTAGCTTTTGGTTTTTCTTCAATTACTGCTTCAACAGTTTCTTCTACAACAACTGCCTCTTCAATCTTTTCCGCTTCAGTTTCTGTTGGAATCAACAAACCAGATTTGTGTAATAAATTGTACCACTGAAAAATTTTCTTTAAATCAGAAAAATAAACTCTTTCTTGATCATAGTTTGGTAAAATCTCAAGTAAATAGTTTTCTAATGCTGTTTTATCAGCTTTATGTGAAGGTGCTTCGCCACCATTTTCTTTGTGAAAAATTGTTTCAAACAACTCTCCTAAAGAAGCATCCTCTTCATACGTGTAAACACTAATATCTTCCAATGCTGAAATCCTATCTGTTGAATAAGCAGGAAAACGTTTTCCATCTTCTAAAGATTCAACAATCAAATTGTTTTTTCCTTGAGCAACTACTTTAAATAAACCCGGTCTTCCGGAAATAGCAATAATACCTGTTAAATTCATTCACTTTAATATTTGTTTGCCAAAAATAAAGAAATTAATGTTTGTAATGATTAATTTTTAAAGATTTTAAATGTATAGTTTTGATTTGAATCAATAACATTGATAAAATAAATCCCACTAACAATATTTTTTATTTCAAAAATATTCGCTCCTATTTTTTCAAAATCGACATTTTTACCTGTAATAGCTTTAATTTCTACAATCATATTTTGTATTAAATTTTTAATTTCAAATTGATTTGAAATCAATGGGTTTGGAAAAACAAAAAGTGATAATTCAGAGATTTTTTCTATTCCTAAATTTGTTTTCAAATAACTAGACGTAGAAACACACCCATTCAAATTTACAGCAACCATATAAACACCATTTTCTATTACTTTTAATGTTTGAAGGGTATCATTTTCTAATTCAATCCCATCCTTATACCATTGATAATTTACAGATTTTGAAGCGATCAAAATGGAATCTTTAAATTCAATAGTAGGAATTGATGGATAGTCTAATTTAACCAGGTTAATACTATCTCTTGAAGAGCAACCATTTAAATTCGTTGCGAGTAAATTATATTTTCCTGGTATTGAAAATAGATTTTTTGCACTTTTAGGAAAGTCTCCACCATTCCAGTCATAAAAAACAGCACCGCTAGCCTGAATAACAACAGGATCGTTATTACAGGAAATCGATTTTGAACCAACAAATTGTAACTTCAAATTAGGTTTTATTGTATCTACCATAATGAGAATACTATCTTTACCAATACAACCCTTTTCATCTTTTCCTTTAAGAACGACCATACCAGAGTCGATAATTTGGTTTGTTAAACCAGTTGTATTTTTTCCACGATTCCAAGTGAAAGTTTCTATACCTACAGTACTCAAATCAATGCTTTTTTGCTTACATGTGATGTACTGACTATTGGAGTTATTTAAAATGAATACGGAAGGAATTAGATCTTTTTTAATTAAGATTGAATCAGAATTTGAGCAATTATTTTTTCCAGTTCCTGTAACTTTATAAATACCTGGAATTGAAATTAAATTCGAATCTCTATCTAAAAAAGAACCTCCACTCCATACATATTTTTCTGCACCAGAAACTATTAACTTAACAGGATCTCCAAAACAAGTAATCGTTTTTGAGTCATTATTAAAAATAGATACCTTCGGTTTAACTGTATCAATTTGTATTTTGATAGAATCTTTAGAAAAACAATTTTTTTCATCATACGATTTAAATTGATATACTCCAGGTATTGAAAAAGTTTTTGTAATAGAATTAGATAAATCACTCCAAATTATTGAACTAACAGGTTTTTCTCCAAGGATTTGTACTTTAGCAGGCAAAGAACATTGAATTACTGAATCTCCTTTATTTAAAACTGAATTCGATGTTTTCATTAATAATTCTAAAGCGTTTGCAATTCCATACCCATATGCATAATTTGGTAAGTTCCCTGTATAAGTATTAATAGAAGCAGAATTTGTTAATTCATTTTTAAAATCTTGATATGTTGCCTTTGAACATTTTTCTAAAAATAAAGCAGCTATACCTGCAATCACAGGTGAAGACATGGAAGTACCTCCATTTAAAGAATGCATTCCGCCCTCATCTATTTTATTATTTCTATTAGGATCATTTAATATATAAAGTGGGGCAGAGGATAAAGTATAATTCCCTGCTGCTGCAATATCAGGCTTAATTACCTTTTTTCTATTCGGACCTTTTGAGGAACTAGTAAAAATTTTACCTACAGGAAAATCACTAAAATAAGAATTTCCATCTTTAGCTTTGTATGAATAACGATTTGATATATTTCCTACAGTAATTACTTTTTCTGAAGAAATAAAAGAAGAAAAAATCGTTTGTAAAGTATCTGCAATTATATAATTTTTAATTGATGGTAACACATCAATGGTTGGTAGATTTGTTGTAATAAAATCAGAATATGTTTTACCATTACTTCGCTTATTTAATTCACCACTCCAACCATCAAAACTACCTGTTCCTGTAGTTCTGAATTGAAAATAATAATTTGTACTATCTACAGAAGTAACTACCCATTCAATTCTTGCAACATGATTTACAATAGAAGCATAATAATCAATGTATGCTAATTTATTCCCTGAATAAGCATATAATGTATCCCTAAATGCACCGGGTGATTTGGTATAAATTTGATTGAAATTTCGAAAAGGTGTAGAACCTCGAAAAGCATAATTTCCAGTATTTAGATTTGCGCCTGAACTAATATTAACATTCGAAAAATCAATTGAATCTGACCACATATCAACATAAATTGTATTCACTCCCGCAATTCCATTTACAGATGGTTTTACCCAATAAAAGGAAGTATCAGAATGTACATCAACATGAATGTGATATTTTCCAGCATTACCAGAATTACCTGCTGAAGCAACAACTATTCGACCAGGCTTTTCATCTAAAAGAGCTTCGATTTTTTCGGATGCAGGATCTGTGCCATCATGAGAACCGAACTGAACACCATTACTTATATTGATAACTGCTGGTAAGCCCAAACTATCTGCTATTTTAAAAATATAATCACAAGCATCTGCAACTGTTAAAGTCCAACTTGAAGCAGATAAATTGGTTTCAACCATAACAATAATTGCATTTGGCGCCATACCTTTATTTCTTCCATTCGCTCTTCCATTTCCAGCTGCAATCCCTGTCACATTTGTACCGTGTCCAGAATTATCCACAGCTGTACATTTACCATTATCAATATCATCTTTTGACCAAACCATTCCATAGTTATAAGGCTTTGGAATATTTGAAGGAAACTTATCTGATTGATCCCAATATCTATAAATTCGAGTTTTCCCCAAACTATCTTTAAAATCTTCATGTAAAAAATCAACACCTGAATCAATAATTCCAACAACTACATTTTTACCAGTAAACTGACTTGGAAGATTTAAACCTAATTGAACATCATTTACTTTGTGAAGAAGTCTCGAAGAGTCATTTAATAAATTTGGTTCTGAAAAATCTGAATATACATACCTCCCAATTTCAGAATTTAATAAATGAAAATATGCTTTACCTTTCATTCGTAAATAAAACCAATTATTTGTTTTATTTACGATTGTATAACCTTCTGATTTTAAAAAACGCTCAACATAAATATTATTGGC
>JBKCEW010000131.1:0-6815 GCA_046304235.1 Crocinitomicaceae bacterium
TTATCATCGCTCCACTGACAGCTAATACACTTGCTAAATTAGCAAATGGCTATTGCGATAATCTATTAACTGCCACTTATTTATCTGCTAAATGTCCGGTCGTTGTTTCTCCAGCGATGGCTTTGGATATGTATTCCCACAGTGCTAAATCGAATAACTTAAATAAGCTTGCATCTTTTGGGGTTCGTATACTGCCTGCTGAAGAAGGGGAGCTGGCAAGCGGTCTTGTAGGAAAAGGAAGAATGGTTGAGCCTGAAACGATCGTGAATTATCTTTCTCGTTTTTTTGAAAATCAAAAACAATTCTTCAATAAAAAGGTCTTGATTACTGCAGGTCCAACTTATGAATACATTGATCCTGTTAGGTTTATAGGTAATTTTTCTTCCGGAAAAATGGGTTTTGCTATTGCTGATGAATTACTTCAACGCGGGGCGGAGGTAATTTTAATAGCTGGTCCAACTCATCAAATGCTCACACACCCAAATTTGACTGTCATTTCGGTGGTGACTGCTAACGAAATGTTTGAACAGGTACAATTACATTGGAAAGAAGTTAATATTGGTGTTTTCAGCGCTGCCGTTGCTGATTATCGCCCTGAATACGTGGCAACTTCTAAAATCAAAAAGAAAGAGGATGCTCTTACAATTAAATTAGTGAAAAATCCAGACATACTTGCTTGGGCAGGCGAAAATAAGACATCGAATCAATTTTTAGTAGGTTTCGCACTAGAAACCAATGACGCACTTGAATACGGTAAAAATAAACTTAAAAATAAAAACTTAAATGCTATAGTTATCAATTCACTTGCTGATCAAGGAGCTGGTTTTGCTGGTGATACAAATAAGATTTCAATTCTATCTGAAGATGATAAATTACTTGATTTTGATTTGAAGTCCAAAGTGGATGTAGCAGTTGATATTGTGAATTTTATTAATACTAAACAATAAATTTCCTTTTTTTCGTTTTCCTTGTATATTGGAAAATATCTGTCTATTTTTAATCTGAAATATTTTTTTCATGAAGAAGATTCTTATTTGCTTATTTTCTTTCTTTTTAATTGTTTTTGTATCAGGTCAAGAACTTAATTGTAAGGTTGATGTGTTGGCTGATGCAAAAGTGGTTCTTAGTTCTACTGATAAAGAGGTGATAGAACAATTAAAGCAGTCCATGAATGATTTTATGAATAATACAAAATGGACAAAAGATAAATTTACGACAGAGGAACGGATCAATTGTGTTTTACAATTTCAGATAACAAGTATGCCTTCACCAGGTATTTTTTCGGGGACGATGCAGGTTCAGTGTTCGAGATCCGTATTTAATAGTGCTTACAATACCACTTTATTAAATATTGCAGATCAAGATGTTACAATTCCTTTTCAGAGAAATACGGTGTTGCTTTATACACCAAATCAATTTAGAGACAATTTAACATCCATTTTAGCATACTATGCGTATTTAATTCTTGGTATGGATTATGACTCTTTTTCTTTGAAAGGTGGTTCTGTTTATTTTGTTGAAGCACAGCAAATTGTGACAAATGCTCAGTCTGCTGGTTTTTCGGGTTGGATGTCTAACGAAACTTCTAAAAAAAATAGATATTGGATCATTGATAACGTTCAACAGCAATTGTTTGAGCCATTAAGAGAATGTAATTATGAATACCACCGCAAAGGACTTGATAAATTGTACGAGAACAAAATAGAGGCTAAAAAAGCAATGTTTACATCACTCGATAAATTAACGAAAATTGCTAGTTCAAGACCGAGTAGTATTAACGTGACCAATTTTGTTCAGTCTAAATCGCAAGAGATTAAAAATTTATATTTTGATTCGACGCAACAAGAAAAAACAGAGATGGTCAATCTTCTTAAAAAGTTAGATCCTGTGAATGCTTCTAAATACCAAGAAATTCTAAACTGATGCTTAGTTCTATTGTTGTCCAAAATTTCGCCTTAATTGATCGATTGTCTTTAAATTTTAATGAAGGATTTACTGTTATTACAGGTGAAACAGGTTCGGGAAAATCCATATTGTTAGGTGCTTTAAACCTCATTTTAGGTGAACGTGCTGATTATTCTGTTATTCGTGATAAAACTCAAAAAACCATTGTTGAAGCTAATTTTGATGTTCAGAATTACAATCTCAAAGACTTTTTTGAAGAGAATGAACTAGATTTTCAAACAGAAGCAATTGTGAGAAGAGAAATTTCTGCGCAAGGAAAATCAAGAGCTTTTATAAATGACACTCCTGTTTCTTTAACTATTTTAAAGGATTTTTCGGAAAGAATGATTAATATTCATTCCCAACACCAAACAATGGAGTTAAGAGATAGTCATTTTCAGTTAGATTTATTGGATACCCTAGCGGATACTATGCTACTCAGAAATGAGTATGCTTCGCTATTTAATCAATGGAAAAAAAATACGAAGGAAGTTAGTAACCTAATTGAAATGCGGTCTAAATTGTTATTAGATGCTGACTACAATGCATTTCAAGCAAAAGAATTAGATGAACTAAACCTTGAAAAAGAAGATTATTCGAAGATTGAAAATGAATTGAATCAGCTTGAAAATTCGAAAGAGATACAACAGTCTTTTGGGTATATCATAGAAGTACTATCGCAAGAAGGAACTACTGGAAATGTACTTGATACTTTTATTTCGTTGAAAGCAAAATTGGATAAAGTAGCGAATTTACATCCAGAACTTACAACATTGAGTGAAAGAATTAAAAGCGTTTATATTGAGATTAAAGATATTGGTGAGGAAGCAATTGCAGGCTTAGATACTATTAGTGCTGACCCGAATCGATTACTTGTTTTAAATTCAAAATTAGATAAGTTCAATCAGGCGCTTAGAAAACACAATGTGAATTCTCAGTCTGAGTTACTCCAGATTTTTGAAAATTTAAGCTTAAGTCAAACGAACATAGAGGAAATTGATTTACAAATTATTGACTTAGAGAAGTTAGGGGAGGTTTTACAAAAACAAGTGTTAGAAAAAGCAACTGAATTAGAATTAAAAAGACAAAAGTCTATTCAACCTATTGAAAATGAAGTAGTAGATCTACTTGATGAATTGAAGTTGCCGGATTCGAAATTTGTTATCAATCTATCTACCCAAGACAATCTAAATGTGAAAGGTAGAAATGAGGTGCACATTTTATTTACAGCAAATAAGGGAATGGAACCAAAGTCTATTGAAAAATCGGCTAGTGGTGGCGAACTTTCACGTTTGATGTTGGCACTTCAATATTTGCTTTCAAAAAAGAAACAGTTACCTACAATTATTTTTGATGAAATAGATACAGGGGTGTCTGGAGAAGTAGCTCAAAGAATAGGAAATCTTCTGGCTAAAATGGGAGAAAAAATGCAGTTGTTGGCAATAACACATTTACCACAAGTTGCAGGTAAAGGACAATTTCATTGGAAAGTACAAAAATCACATACTGATGAAAAGACCCTAACACAAGTTTTGTATTTAGATGAAAAACAGCGTGTAGAAGAAATTGCTAGATTGATGAGTGGTGACAACATAAACAATGCTGCGTTGGAAAATGCTAAAGCTTTAATGAATTAATAAGTATATGAGGAAAAGTATTGTTACAACAGGGGTTTTATTAATCTTAACTTCAATTATTTTGGGTGCTTTCGGTGCACATGCGTTGGAAAAAGTAATTAAAGATGTTAATAGGTTACATTCATTTGAAGTGGGGGTGAGATATCAAATGTATGGTGGGATAGGTTTACTACTTTTAGGTGCTTTATATGACTATTTCCCTTTTAGTTTGAAATTAGTTTATCGACTTCAAACAATCGGAATTTTGTTGTTTTCGCTTTCAATTTACGGCTTGGTATTAACTCCACTATTAGGAATAAACCTGAAAATGTTTTTCGGACCTTTAACACCAATTGGTGGATTGTTATTAATCATTGGTTGGGTTGTTCTGTTGGTTAAACACCTAAAAAGTAAGTATAATGAGTAAATTATCAATTACGATTTTAGGATCTGGTACTTCTCAAGGAGTTCCTGTAATAGCATGTGATTGCCATGTTTGTATATCTAAGAATTCGTATGATAAACGCTTACGTGCTTCCATCTTGGTAAATTATAATGGAGAGAATTTTGTTGTTGATGCCGGTCCTGATTTTCGATACCAAATGCTAAGAGCAAATGTTAAATCGTTGAGAGGTGTATTATTTACTCATGAGCATAAAGATCACATCGGTGGTTTGGATGATGTTCGTGCATTCAATTTCAGAGAATCGAGGGATATGGAGGTGTTTTGTTCGAAAAATGTAGAGATAGCATTACACCGAGAATACCATTATGTTTTTTCCGAAGAACGCTATCCTGGTATTCCGATGATTAATATTAATAAAATAGATTTAAAACCCTTTGAATTACCTGGTGGTTTACCTGTTATTCCAATACGTGTCATGCATTACAAAATGCCAGTAACTGCTTTTCGTTTCTACAATTTTACATATATAACTGACGCTAAAACAATAGAAAATAAGGAAATAGAAAAAATTAAAGGTACTAAGGTTTTAGTTGTAAATGCACTTCGAATTTCAGAACATATTTCTCATTTTAATCTTAAAGATGCCTTGGAATTAATTCAGAAAATTGCTCCGGAACGCGCATATTTGACACATATTTCGCATCTATTTGGTTCACATGATGAAATTCAAGCACTTCTGCCTCCAAATGTATTTCCTGCTTACGATGGCTTAACCATTGAGTTAGAAGTGGCATAAATTTCAAAAATAAGAAAGAATTAATCAAATAATAGTACATTTGTACAAAGCTAAATGCTAGAAAACTATGGCAAATAATTTATTAAAAGGTAAAAGAGGGATTATTTTCGGAGCTTTAAATGAGCAATCTATCGCTTGGAAAGTAGCTGAAAGAGCACACGAAGAAGGTGCTCAATTTGTATTGACTAATGCTCCTATCGCAATGAGAATGGGAGAAATTAATAATCTTGCTGAAAAAACAGGAAGCCAAATTATTCCTGCTGATGCAACGAGTGTAGAAGATCTTGAGAACTTATTCACGCAAGCAATGGAGATTTTGGGAGGTAAAATTGATTTTGTTCTTCACTCTATTGGTATGTCGCCAAACGTTCGTAAAGGAAAGCACTATACAGAGAATGATTACAAATTCTATGCACAAACTATGGATGTTTCTGCTATTTCTTTACATAAAACATTGGCAACTGCTTACAAATTAGATGCGATTAATGAATGGGGTTCTGTGGTAGCATTGACTTACATTGCTGCACAACGTATTTTCCCTGATTACAACGATATGGCAGATGCGAAGTCTTTGCTAGAATCGATTACACGTTCTTTTGGTTACCATTATGGTATCAAGAAAAAAGTACGTGTGAACACGATTTCTCAGTCTCCTACTGTAACAACGGCTGGACAAGGTATCAAAGGTTTTACAGAATTTATTAATTTCTCTGAGCAAATGTCTCCATTAGGAAATGCTGGAGCAATTGATTGTGCAAACTACACGATTTCAATGTTTTCGGATTTAACCAAATACGTAACTATGCAAAACTTATTCCACGATGGAGGTTTCTCTAATACGGGAGTAACGCAACAAGTAATTGATAAATTCGGAGACGAATAAAAAGCGTTTTATTTTATTTTTTCAAAGCGTTGAAACAAGGGTTTCAACGCTTTTTTTGTTTCTGGTGATAATGAATTTTCGTTTTCTTTGTATATGCGTAAAGCAATTTGCTCAAAGCTAGGTTTGTTTAGCATTAATTCGTATAATTGGTAATTACTTTCTATATCTCCATAATTGGATAAAAACGTACCGATTGCTTCTGCTGTTTTGCCATAACCAAAACGAATCGATTGATTAAACCAAAGTCGTTGCAAGGTTTTGTTTGGATGAGTTGAAAAATGATACTTGCTTTCTAAGTAGTCTAGTTTTTCTGCGCTTATGGTTTTTGGTAATAGTTGAATAAAAACATACCAATCGTCTAAAGTGTATTTCTTTACAAGGCGCTTGAATTTCTTTATTTTTGAAAATTTACGTTGGTAACTATATAATTTACAATCTTTATGTATGGTTTTATATCTTTTGGATTCAATGAGTAAGTCTTGCTTTTTTAATTTACTGTCTTCTAACCAACGTTTGATGTTGTAATTGATTATTTCATTTTGAATTAAGAAATGGGTTAATTCACGTTCAAATTGTTCTTTGCTATTGATTGTTTTTTTCTTATTGTAACTTCTTAAAAAGCTTTCAAACAAAGATTTCCCAAGTGTTTTTTCTAGATGATTTAGAAATAAAAATCCTTTAAGTTGAAAACTCATTCTTTCTTGATATGATAAATTGCGGTTTTCATCACATGGTTTACTGTAAATATTCGAAAGCCTTACTAAAGGGATGTGTTGTGAATTTGCATTTCTTCGGTTTTCTTCAAGATAACTTTTGACTAAAAAGTCTCGGTATTCAATACTTGAATTTTTAGTTTTTATATAAAGGGCTAAAAAGCGGTTCATGCCGATGATTAATTGGCGGTTTGATTCACATTTGGTACTGAATAAGGGATAAGGCCAAGTCTGAAATAAGTATTCTTGTAAATAATCATCAGAGTATTGGAATTTACTTATGCTTACAGGATGTATGAAAGACAAATTGGGATAATCAAAAGATTTGAAAGGAAACTTTGGTGGTAAAATACAAAGATTGTTTTCTTTGCGATGAAGGTTTCCAAATAATGTAGTTGTTTGATTTTTAAGTAAATTGAAGTGCTTAAATTCAGTTGTTATTTTACTTGAAGTGAAT
>JBKCEW010000132.1:0-6974 GCA_046304235.1 Crocinitomicaceae bacterium
TTATCAACTTTTTCAACAGGTGTTGCAAACCCTAATTCTTCATCATATTCGAAATTTACTATTCTGTTAATACCATTTTTAATATCACATCTAGCAACTAAAGCAGCTTTATCTGTATTTTCTAATTCATCTACTTTAACATCCTTAGATTTAAGTTGATATATTAAATAACCTTCAAATCTATATTTCTTATCAAGGTATTGAGGATCAATATTATTATCTTCCTCTTCATATAATTCTTTATAATTATTAGAAGTCTTAGGATTTGATAAAGTTAAAACAAGAGATTTATCTAATTCTTGTATATCTAATTTAGGGGCACTTGGTGGCTCAAGAATTTTAAAACAATTATCAAATAAATTTTGAGCCTTTGTATCTGCTCGTTTTAAAGCTGCAACAGAACCATCACCTTCACTACTTCTAGCCCAGACAATACCTACAGTGATATTATTTACAGCACCAGGACGAAGAGTAAAAGGACCGGCTGATTGAACAAAACGTCTATCACCTGGAGTATTACTACTAGATTTTTCATCCCAATTTTTAGAGCCAGGATTAACTCCTGCTGTAGACCAATTTAATGTATCAGAATCACCTGGAAACATATGGTCAGAAATAATATTAGTAGCGCCTTTACTTCCTGGAAAACCAGTTCCACCATATACCATATTATCTCCAAACTTCCATTTACCACTCATATAATTGTAATACTGAGGAGCAAAGTCAGGATCTGAAACATTGTTAGCTGCACCACCAGTATAATATGTAAAACGTTTCATACCATAGCGCTCATTATCTATAATACCGTCACCATAACCAATACCAAGTCCGTTGTATACGATACCATTGTCTTCAATCGCCTGAGCAACTGTAGGTATTATCCATTTTTTGTTTTCAAATTTAGGTCCTACATTGTCCTTACCATCAGCATCTTGATATGGGCCTTCAAAAAAGTCAATACCAACTGCAGGTGGATTTAATCCATATCCTTTCTGATTTCTGTAATCTTCATCATTTGGATCTCCATTATAACAAAAACCAAGTCCTCTAGTAACATCACATCCAACAAAATCATCAGGAGCACCACCTAAATCACTATCAACATATTGAGCAAAATAAGTTTTATAAAGAGTTTGTGTTCCACGATTAATCATTTCATAATTATAGAAAGTCATTTTGTTTACTTCATCAGATGTTGCAAATGCAAATGCCTGAGCACGAACTTCCATTCCGATTGGTTCACCATTCGTTTCAGTATGTATATTACCTTTATCATTAAATACCCACCAATGAGTTTCATCTCCGAAAAGTGAGATACGACGATCAGATCCACACTTAATATCGTCTCTTCCTAAAATATCATCATACCAAGGATAATCACCTTTCAATGGATCATATTTACCGTCATTATCAACGTCTTTAAAAGGAGCTAAATAATAATCTTGAAAAAGTGAAACATCACCATGTGCAGGCCATGCATAAATTCTATTTAAAACTTCATTAGAAGGTGAAACACAATTTGATTCATTTTTTGCTTTACATTCAAACCAAGTAATAAATTGTACTACCTCTGATTTTCGAATTGTAAAAAATCTATCAAAAGCTTTACATGTTTCAGCTGAAACGTTTCCATCTCCATATCCACGAATAGCTCCATCATCAACAGGCTTTGAAGGGTCATAATCACCAGCAAATCCATCTTTAGTTGATAGTGGACCAGTCCAAAAATCATTACCTGAATTTCTAAATTTTTGAGCCGCTATTTTTAACTGATTATTAACATCAACACCACCCATCCATAGAGACGCTGCATAAATAGCAGTAGAACCAGAACCAGCAGGAACTTCATAAGCACTCTTACCGTTTGCTCGATCAAGGAACATCAATCCTGCTGGCTCCATTAAAGCAGAAACATCATTGTATTGAAACTGTAGCCTAGTGTTACTTGGTGCACAACTTGCTTTCAATACTTTATTTTGATTTACAACAGGTTTATCGTAGCTATACGAAAACCCGAAAACATAAACTAAAAATGATAAACTCAATAATAAATACTTCATAACTAACTATTTTGTATATTATTTAAAAATCAACTCTAATACCAAATCTTAAAGTCCTTGGCGCACTTAAATTACCAGGATTTTGGATGGCTAAAGTGTAATAATCAATGTAAGATTGTACATTTAACTGATTCTGAATAGCATTTTGATTTTCAGCAGCAGCTAAGAAACCATCATCCTTCCAGCTTCCAGTACCAGGATAAACACCTAATATATTTAATTGATTAAATAAATTTGTTGCACGTAAGTATACATTTATATTTAATCTAGTAGGCTCCTCGTTTTCAGATTTTTTAATCTCTTTAACAAAATTTCTATCTAAAACTAAATCTAATCTATAAGTCCATGGCAATCTAGAACCATTCACTGTACCTGTCATACCAACATACTGTGTTGTTGCTGGTCCGCCCTGAGCAGTATATGGTGAACCCGAATAGATATTAGTAGTTATATTTAAGCCAGTATTTTTAAGTAACTCAAATTTTCCAATCATTGGTCCCTCATACTTCTTGCCTGGTTTTACATCATATCTATAATCAGCAACAATATTCAACTGATGTCTGATATCATAACTGTATGGGAAAATATATCTAAAGTTATAACCAATACTGGTAACATTTTGGGTGATGGCAGAGTTAGCACCAGTACCTTCCGCAAACTGCAAGGTATAATTCGCTGTCATTCTTAAGTTATTAACCCTTCTTAAATCATAAGAAAGTGTCAAACCTTTCACAGTTCCAAAGTCGATATTACCATACGTAGAATATGAACTTGGGTAAGCATCAATAATTCGAACTAATTGAATATCATTTCTCTGTTCTCTATAAAAACCAGCAATCTTAAGCGCTGAATTTTCAGACAACTCTTGTTGGAAACCTACTTCGTAGTCAATAGTTTGTTTAGGTTTTAACCCTGGATTACTGATAGTTGGAGTTGATGTAGAAGATAAAAATTGATAATCAGTTGGATCAAATCTTGTAATACTGTTGTTAGGTCTAATAGTTAATATGTCATAGTGAGCCGTAAATGCTGCTTTTTCTGCAATAGGGAAAGAGAAAGCCAAACGAGGCATAACATTTACCTGAGGTGTATAGTTCTGGAATGCATCAGATTTAATGTTATTTTTTTCCTTGTCTGTAGGATCTAATAACCAAGGAGTAATCCCTCCTGGACCTCTCACTTCACTTGACTTTTCTGTTGGATTTCCATTTGCTGTATACCATTGAGCACCTGATCTAAATCCATTAATTTGAGTTGGATTATTTAAATCATCAACATAAACAATCGAATTATCAGAAACAGAATTTGGTACAACAGCCCAGGAATATGTCTGTGGATTTTCTTTAATTAAGCTTCTTACTTCACCAGCAGTTCTAGCTTGGTATAGTAGGTATGGATCCTTTAAAACAGGTTGGTTTGCATCAAAAACATCAACACGAACACCAACATTAAAGACTAAATTGTTAACAGCAAATTTATCCATAATATAACCTGCAACGTAAATAGGTTGATAAGCACCAACAAATCGTTTGTAATTATTATTCTTATCAAAAGCAGTAAAATAATCCTGGATAGAAGTATTACCAGAAACTTTATTTCCAGCTATATCATAACCATAATATGCAATGTATGAATTACCATTGTTTAATAATTCATCTTGAGAGAACATGTCAACTGATAATAATGAAGGATTTAAACTTAATACATCAACAAAAGAGCTATTAGCTCCACCACCAGCTAAATTTAATTTTCTTCTTAAATTATAGTCAAAAAAGGATTGTACATCTAGATTTTTTTCACCACCAAATACACCATTATTAGTTGCTGCATAAGATGCATTAATAGGTTTGTATGTAATTTTATTTATTCCATTTGTTACCTCAACACTTTCAATCTCGGTTCCAACAGGATTAACATGCGCATTTGCTTTAAGTCTTGCTAGAGTCCACAATGAAATAGGATTTACAGACCAGCTTCTATCCCATCTTTTTTCATATTCAAAACCAATAGTTAGTGCGTGCTCACCAATAATTGCATTACCAGAACCTGTTACTCTGAATTGTTCTAAACCTGTTTTACTCATAGAAGTGTATGGAGTTCCAAGATTGCCCCATAAACCATAAACACCTTGAGGAAGAGTACCATTAATCAAAGCATTCCCCTGTTGTATTTGAGTAATATTTTCAAAATGTCCTTGAGGCTGACCCTTGTACATATTATAATATTGAATAGTAGTTGCGGCAAGTTCCATGTTATTTGGGTTTGGTACAAAATCAACTGAAACATCTCTGTAACCATTCAGAAAAGCAGTAGAGTTAGCCAAATTATAAGCATATGTAGGCACACGATTCGTAGTAAATGTACCAACATGTCCATAACTAAAAGCATCAAACATATATCTTCCATCATAAGTCTCACCACCACTATTAGAATAATCAACCATTAAATTATATCCAGCAGACTGAATTAAAGGACGAACACTATCTTTAGACTCTTTAGCACTGAAGTATTGAGAAAGCCTTACATAGGTATTAATTGATCTACTCTTAAAGTCTCCATTATTTGTAAAATTTAATAGAGAAGAGTTTCTTGAATATGCTTTTCCATATGAATAAGAAAAGTTACCACCGAAAACTAAATTCATATTCTTCGGTAACTTAACTGAGATTTTAGCTGTACCAGACAATGCTGCTGAACTAGCATTCATTCTCCATGGATTTTGCTCGAAATCATCTTTGTTTAAGAAAAAAGCGTTACTGATTGGAACTTGACCGTCAGGTCTTATTTGGAGCGGATTTTCTAATAAAAATTCTCTAACATCTTTTTTAACTCTATAAGCACCTCCATAAGCAATTGGGGAATTATCTAATTGATTAGTATAATTAGCTGTTAACATGAATCCCAAAATTGGAGAGGTTTTTTTTCCAGTAGAATCTTTTCTCATCCAAAGCGGACCAGAAAGTAAACCCTCAAATAGGTTGTACCCGTATTTATCTAACCCAAAAACTTTTCCATCATAACCATGTGGATCTTTACCTTTCACATAAAAACCAGAAGTTTGAATTTCAGCTCCACCAAAATAATAAGCTGTGGGTCCTTTAGTAGTAATTGATATTACACCTCCAACTGCATCACCATAATTTGCAGGAACACCACCTGTAATAACAGAAATCTCTTGCATAGCGCCTTTAGGTAGATTAGGCGTTGCCCTAACCTTTACACCATCCATCATTATCAAGTTCCCATCTGTTGAACTACCTTTAATATTAACTCCACTACCTCCTTCTTGTTTTGTAACAGCAGCAGATTGAGCAACAACATCTTCTGGGTTACGTGTCCCCATATTCTCCATATCCTCAGCAGTATACGAAGTAATACTTGGTCCAGATGGATTAATCAATGGTGGTTTCTTTTTGATGACTACGGTTTGAGTCTTCTTAGGCCCTACTTTAATCTCACCTAAAAAAACAACTCCTTCGGATTTAACAACAATATCAGTAAGATTCACTTTAGGATAAGTTGCATAACCTACAATAATTTCATACTTACCAGCTGATAAGTTATCAAAACGAAACTGTCCTTTATCCTGAGTTTTACGCTTCCCTTTTTCGTTACCATTTTGCTTTAAAACAACAATAGCACCATATATAGGAGCATTTCCTTTGGATTCATCTACAACAACTCCTTTAATAATACCAGAACCGTCTTGAGAAAAGGCGGTACCCACAGTTAGGAATATACCTAAAACAATTAAATTAAATTTCTTCAGCATAATATTTAATTATAATTCAATACAAAGTCTACTAAGGACTAAGTAAGTTTGTAAAATTATATAATTTTAACTAAATGTTAAAGGATTTTATTAAAAATAGCAAAAAGTATATTTTTAAATCCTCATATTATAAACAAAGACAGTAAGTTTGTCAAAAAATCACAATATTAAATAATGATAAACTATCAGATTTATAACATAAGAGATTCAATCATTTTACATACTAAACTTATTAATGAAAATGATTTTAAAAAATATTGTATTCAATTAAGTACAGATGATTTAAATTTATTTTTTCAAATTCAAAGCATACAGAGAAAAAAAGAATTCATTACTACAAGAATATTACTTCAACAATATTTTAATCTGAATATTATTTTAAGTTATGAGAATAAAAAACCTAAATTAAAAAACTCAACTTTCATTTCATTAAGTCATAAAGATGAAGAATTAATAATTGGAATTAACGATATTACACCAATTGGTGTAGATATTGAAAAAATTAGCAATAAAATATCAAAAATTAAGCATAAATTCTGCGATGCAAAAGAATTATTTGAATTAAATAATATTGATTCAAATGAGATATTAACAATGTATTGGTGCGCAAAAGAAGCAACATACAAATGTTTAACTAATCAAACGAACATTTACCTTAAAGATATTACTGTTAAATTAAAAACTAAAGCAATTGGTCAGAGTGAAAATTCAGATCTTAAATATCGATTAGACTTTTTGAAAATAAACGAACAATTTGTTATATGTCATGCCCAAAAACAAAGATAAAATAACATTATATGATAAAATCAATTCATGCAAAGGTGAAATTGCCGTTTTGATCGACCCAGAAAAAACATTTGGTAGTACTGAAATTGAAATGCTTGTTAATAAAATTAACGAAAGTTTTATTTCCTTCATTTTTATTGGTGGGAGCACATTAAAAAAAATAAATTTAGATCCAATCATCAAAAAAATTAAAAAGATTAGCTCTTTACCAATTATCATTTTCCCAGGGAATCACACTCAGATTTCATCTTACGCTGATGGTGTTTTCTATTTAAGCCTTTTAACATCTAGAAATCCTCAATTTTTAATAGAAGAACAAATTAAAAGCACATCTAAAATTATTAAAAGTAATATTG
>JBKCEW010000133.1:0-2541 GCA_046304235.1 Crocinitomicaceae bacterium
AAGCTGTAGATATAATCCTACATGTTCAGCATATTTTAAAGAATCTGTAGAAGTATGGGGTCCAATAAAAGGTACAATATTGGGAGTAAAACGTATTTCAAAGTGTCACCCTTGGGGTGGTTTTGGAGAAGATCCCGTTCCTAAAAAATAAATTATTTCCCCTTTGCTTTTAGAATTGTAATTAATGTATAAAACATGATTTTAAAATCTAAAGCTAATGATCTGTTTTTTAGATATAAAAGATCAAATCGCATACGTTGAATCATTTGTTCTACATTTTCAGCGTAGCCGTATTTTACTTGTCCCCACGAAGTTATTCCTGGCTTGACGATTGTTAATTGTAAAAAGGAAGGGTCTTTTTCTGCAATTTGTTCGATGTAAAATTGTCTTTCCGGTCTTGGTCCAACAAGTGACATGTCTCCTTTAATTACATTTATAAATTGTGGGAATTCGTCAATTCTTGTTTTTCTTAAAAGCTTTCCAAACTTAGTTATTCTATTATCATTTGCACTAGATAACTGCGGGCCATCTTTCTCAGAATCAATATACATTGTTCTGAATTTTATTATTTCGAAAGCCTTGCCGTGTTTACCAATTCTTTCTTGTTTAAAAAATACTGGTCCTTTCGAAGTTCGTTTAATAATGATAGAAATTAAAATAAAAAAAGGAGTTAAGCAAATTAATGATATGAAGGAGATGATAAGATCTATAATTCTTTTTATACTTTTTTGCCACAATGGCATAGGATCAAATTTAATCTCTTTAATTAACAATCCGAAAATATTGTTTTGTCGTATAGTTCCTAGCGCAATATCAAAATCAGAGGCTTTTATTTTTACCGATACACCTAAACCTGATAATTTAGCAAGTAAAAATTGAAGGTCTTTTGTATTTATTTCATTATCAATTATTATAACTTCTTCAATATTTTCTTTTTCTGTGAAATTTTTTAGGTTGTACTGATCTACAATAGAATTTTCATTAAAGTATTTATTTGAATTTATTTTTTCTTTATCCGTTATAAATATTCCTATGATACGATTCCCTATACTTTTTTTTATTGAACATAGTTCTTTTTCAAAATCAATAACTTGTTGGTGTTTTCCAATAACTATGGTATTAAAATGATCAATCTTTCCTTGAATTCTTTTGACCTGGATTGAAACGAAAAGTAATCGAATTAAAGTGATTGAAAGAAATTGAATAATGAAAAGCAAACCAATTGATGTATAGTAATTTTGATAAGTATATATTTTGTCATCAATAATCACGAAAAAAAATAGAATAAAGGAACCTAGTATTGTTCCAATAAAACTTTGATTAAAAACTTTTGAACGATATAATCTCTTTATATCTATATATGTTCCTTGAATTGTATATATGAAAATCCAAAAAAATGGAATAATACAAACTCCTTTTAAAAATTGAATATCAGTTTTAAATTCACTGTGTTCAATGATAGATTTTCTTGCAATATAAAATAAAGACCATGAAAATACACAAACAATAAAATCAATAATTATAAATGAAAAAGTACGCTTTTTATTTTTCATTATCTGTAAATCAATTTGATGTTGTCTATTAAAACAAAGTTCGTGTCATTGTCAGTACTGTTTGTAACATTAAAATACTGTTCGAAAATCGATCCATTCATTGAATAAGATACCATTTGTCTTAAATCAATATAAACTTTTTTCCATTTTAGATTTGAATTTTCTTGTTTGTTTAATGTCACATTCGGATTGTATGATATTCCTGATGTATTCGAAATATATACTCCTGTTAATAAATTTGTAGTATTCAAATAATCAAGTTCTAAATAGATATTTTTACCTTGAGGTAGGCTACTATTTGAAGTTGTTTTACCTTGCCATATAGGGTTGCTTTTTGAAACTGAAATTCGACCATAGTTATTACCAAATTCCAAGTATTTTTTGTTGTTATCTGTTCCAAATAAATCTTCATAGCCAGGATCTGATTTAATTTTTATTCCTGCATCTTCAAAATCCTCAATCCAAAACGTACAATCTGTATAATATGAAGTTTGCGGTTGGATATTTAATGTTTTGTTTTGAGTTAATTCAATATCTAGTTTATATGGTATGCAGAATGGATAAATCGTTTTAGAAGCCGAGATACCATTATTGAGTACAACAGGATAAATCTTTATAGTATGTTTACCTGTTTCAAGTAAAGGTAATTGTATTGGAAGCTCAAAAAAACCGATTGTATTGTCATCAATTTCAATATAAGCATTAGAAAAGTGATGACTTAATTCACCTTCTTTATTTGTTTTATTTGAAATTAAATTCCATTCGTTGATTTTTATCCATGATGGATCAGGATTCTTTTTTGAACATGAAATTAAAAAAAGTAGAAAAAAAGCACTAAAAATTTTAAGCATATTTTTTAAACGAATAATAACGTTTTTTATTATGCAAGTTTAGTAAATATTTCGTTAAGGATTCTTAAAGAAGTAAGACCATCTTCAATAGAAGCTTTTGGTTCTCTATTATTTATTATGTTTTCTTTGAAATCTTT
>JBKCEW010000134.1:0-10372 GCA_046304235.1 Crocinitomicaceae bacterium
GATCTAAATTACACGGTTACTCCTAGCCCTTTGGAAATGCATGGGGACTCAGTGAGAGTGAAAGTGGATGTCACTTTTCCTGAAAAAGGGATCAGAAAAAAGGCTTCTGTTGAAATTACTCCTATGTTAGGATCAACAGCATTAAATTCTGTAACTGTATTAGGCGAGAAGGCAACAGGAAACGGTACTACTATCCAATATAAACCAGGAGGTGTAGTTTCATATCAAGATGTTATTGCTTACAAACCTGAATTTGAAGCAACTGAACTAACAGTTTCAGGGAGAGTAATGAAGGGTGGTGCTGAAAAAATGATTACCCCTTCTAAAAAAATTGCTGATGGTACAATCATCACTCCTTACCTTGTTAACAAAGACTTCAAAGTAGCATCCATTAAGGATAACCATAAAAATGTAAGAGAGGATATCTATACAGCTCAAATTAATTATTTGAAAGGTAAATCTGATTTAAGAAAAACTGAAGTTGAAAAAGAGGGTTGGAAAAGTTTTGAAAAATGGTTAGCTGATGCTCAAATCAATCCTAAAATAAAAATCAAAACCATTACCATAACTGGTTATGCTTCACCTGAAGGGGAAGAAAATAAAAATAATACTCTTTCTACAGATAGAGCGAACACTGGAAAAACTGCGACTATAGATTTAGCTAAAAAAGTAAAAAATGAAGCTCTTCAAAAAGAAATTTATACTTTGTTAGGTAGAGGAGAAGATTATGAGGGTTTTAAAATTGAATTAGAAAAATCTTCGATGAATCAAGACGAAAAACAATTAGTAATTCGTGTTTTAGAAATGTATAAAGATCCTGTTCAACGCGAAACAGAAATGAGAAACATGGCTAAAACATTTACCTACTTAGATGAATTCGTTTTTCCAAAATTGAGAAGAGCTGAAATCAAAGTAGTATATGAAACTACTGGTCATTCTGACGAAACATATCAATCAATCGCTAAAACAACTCCTGAAAAATTAAATGTAGAAGAATTGCTTTACGCTGCGTCTTTGATAAAAGATATAAACGAAAAATCTCTTGTTTTAGCGGCTTGTGAAAAACTTTATCCTTCAGACCACAGAGCATACAACAACTCAGGAGCATTATTATTTTCTCAAGGTAAACTTATTGAAGCTGAAGCAAAATTTGAAAAATCGAACTCAATTAACGAAAACCCTACAACTAGAGGGAATTTAGCTGCAATAGCTGGTAGTAAAGGTGATTTCAAAAAAGCAAAAGAACTACTTGCAAAAGCAGAAGCTTCGATTGAATCAAACTACAATAATGGTATTATGGCAATTGTAGAAGGAAATTACCCTAGTGCTATATCAAATTTTGGAGAGAACAAAACTTTCAACAAAGCACTAGCTCAGCTTTTAAATAAAGAATTTGATGCTGCAAAAGCTACATTAGAAGCTTCTCAAGATAATAATAGCGCTCAAGGATTGTACTTAAAAGCAATAATTGCTGCACGTACTGACAAAGCGGATGATGCTATTAATACTTTAAAAAGTACATTTGCAAAAGATGCATCTTTTAAAGCAAAAGCTCAAAAAGACAGAGAATTCTTGAAATTGAACTCAAACCAATCTTTTTTAGATTTGGTGAAATAAGATTTAAATGTAAACTACATAAACAAAGGCTACCAAAATTTGGTAGCCTTTGTTGTTAAGTATATATTTTAATTTTCTTACATCCATTCTTCATACCACATTTGGAACATTAACAAATACCATATCTTATAATCTAACTCTTTTTTGCCACTAAAGAATTTAGTTTTGATTTCTTTGACTTTTTCCCAATGCAACAATCCATGTTTTTTTATTTTTTCTTCAGAAATATACTCCTCTACATATTCTCTCAAATCTTTTTGTAACCAAGTAGCAATCGGAATAGCAAAACCCATTTTAGGTCTATCCATTTTTTCTTTTGGTATATATTGATGTACTATTTCTTTTAAAATATACTTTTTATCACCATGATGATATTTATATGAGTCAGGTAATGTAGCTGCCCATTCAATAACACGATGATCTAAAAAAGGTTCCCTTCCTTCCAAGCTTACAGTCATTGTCGCTCTATCTACCTTTTGTAAAATATCATCTAACAGATAGGTCTGATAATCGATGGCTTGCATATATGCTAAAGACGAAAAAGAAGCTTTTGACAATTCTTTCGATTGATAATACGTCTCTAATTCACTTACATTTGACACAAACAATTCTTTGATTTGATTAAACGTAAATTGTTGACTTAAACTAAGCATAATGGATTCTTCTGAAGGATTTCTGAGAACTCCTTTCATTTTTTCATACCGGTTATGGAAATTGTATTTGTTCTTCAAAACAGGAATCGATTCAGAAGGCACTATATCCATAATTCCAGCCAATGTAGTTCGAACAAAACTTGGAATTGAAGCTAATTTTGCTCTATACTTCAACATATAATCATAACGATTATATCCTGCAAAAACCTCATCGCCTGCATCAGCGCTTAATGCTACAGTTACATCTCTTCTCGCTATTCTACTAACTAATGTTGTAGGCAATGCGCTGCTATCGGCAAAGGGCTCATCATAGTAATAAGCAATTTTTTTAATCTCTTCCAAAACCTCTTTTTCAGTACACATCACCTCTGTATGGTCTGTACCTAAAATTCGAGCGGTCTCTTTCGCATAACTAGCTTCGTTCAATCCAATATCTGGAACACCAATGGTATAAGTTTTCAATGGTGTCGTGCGATTTTTTTGTAGCAATGCTGTTACGCAGGTACTATCATACCCTCCACTTAAAAACACCCCCACTGGAACATCTGAAACCATACGATATTCGCAGGCTGATGTAAGTAACTCTTCCGTTTTCTTTTTAGCTTCCTGAAATGAAAGATCTAATTTAGGTAAATTATAGGATGTATATACCGACCAATATTCTTCTTCTGAAAATTGAATTTCTCCTTTAGTTTTTAAAGAAACAGTTAGGGAATATCCAGGTTTAAGTTTAAATGTATTTTCAAAAATACAATGTGGTGTCGGAACATTTCCATATTGAAAAAAAGCAGCAAGCGCATCAATATTGATTCGCTTTTCAAAATTAGGATGTTGATGAAATGCCTTTAATTCAGATGCATACAAAAACAAATTATCTTTAACATAATAAAAAAATGGTTTTACTCCTGCTCGATCTCTAAGACATAAGAATTGTTCGTTTATTTCATCGTAAATAACAATGGCAAACATCCCTATTAACTTATCAACAAAACTAATCCCCCATTCTTTGTATGCATGTAAAATAACTTCAGTATCTGAATTTGTCGAAAATTGATGTCCAAGTTTTATTAAATCGTTTTTAATTTCTTGAAAATTATAGATTTCACCATTAAACGTAATCCAATATTCTTCAAAATTCATCGGTTGATTTGCGGCATTGGAAACGTCTATAATTGCTAATCTTCGATGTCCTAATCCTATTGTATAATTATCTTTTTGAAAAAATTCGATTGCTCCTCCATCTGGCCCTCGATGCACTAAACTATCGGTCATCGATTGTAGCGTTGAAATAGTTGTTTGTTTTCTCAAATCAACAAAGCCTGTTATTCCGCACATAAAAATTCTAAGTTACAAAACCAAAGGTAAAAAAAAGAGGTCAACTTTAAGCAAGTTTTATAATTTTGCACTCTATCGTCGAATATGAATCAAACACAAAAAACAAAGGTTCTACTTATTTGTCCCTACCCGATCGGTGGGGCTCCCTCACAACGTTTTCGATTTGAGCAATACCTACCTTTTTTGAAAGAAAATGGTTTTGAAATAACTCCGAAACCTTTTATTGACCAAAAAACTTGGGATTTATTATATAAACCTGGACTATTTGGACAAAAAACAGTTGGCATGCTTAAAAGCTTTATCAAACGATTTGGTCTTTTATTCTCTTTGAACAAATTCGACTTTGTTTTTATGCATAGAGAAGCCATGCAATTTGGCCCTCCTATTTTTGAATTCATTCTTTGTAAAGTATTTAAAAAAAAAGTGCTATACGACTTTGATGATGCAATTTGGTTAAAAAATCACTCAGATAGTAATGCATTATTATCTTTTACCAAATGGTATTCCAAAGTAAACAGTATATGTGGATGGGTAGAAGAGATACAATGTGGTAATGCATATTTAGCTACCTATGCAAAACAGTTTAATTCTAAAGTAACAATCATACCAACTACAATAGATACGATAAAAAAACATAACCAACTAATCGATTATGAAAGAGAAACGATAACCATCGGTTGGACTGGCTCTCATTCTACCATGCACTATTTAGATTTCATCGTTCCCATCATTAAAGAACTTGAAAAAAAATATGCCATTGATTTTTTAGTTATTTCTGATCGTAATCCAAATTATGAATTAAATTCTTTTGTTTATTGTCCTTGGAACAAAGAAACAGAAATAGATAACTTAGCCAAGATAGACATTGGTATAATGCCATTAAAAAATAATCAATGGGCAGAAGGCAAATGTGCATTTAAAGGATTACAATACATGTCTTTAGGAATTGCTACTGTTATGTCACCTGTAGGAATGAATAACCAACTAATTCAACATGGTGAAAATGGATTTCTTGCGGATAATGAAGAAGAATGGATTTTAAATTTGACTAAACTAATAGAAGACAAACAACTAAGAAAAAAAATTGGTCTAGCGGGACACCAGACCATTCAAAATAATTATTCAGTTGAAGCCTTAAAAAGTAAATATTTAGAGATTTTTAATAAAATGGCTAACATTTAGAATCTTCCAGATTTTAAAACCTTATCTAAACCTGTCTCCAAGGTAATCAACTCTCTATTCAACAACGTTTTCATTTTTGTTATATCAGGTTGTCTACGAGTCATATCTCCATCTTTCAATGGTGGTAAATGAATTAGTTTAGAAGAAGAACCTGTCATGTTAATGATTAATTCGGCAACATCTTTAATCGGAGAAATAACATCATTACCTACATTATATACTTTATTGATCGTTTCTTCATTAAATAAAGCACCAACACAAAAATCTGTATTATCATCGATGTAGCAAAAAGTTCTCGTTTGTGACCCGTCGCCATATATGGTTATATCTTCGTTTTTTAAAGCTAATCTTAAAAATTTAGAAATAACAAAATCTTCACTTTGTTTAGGTCCATAGGTATTGAAAAATCTGAAAATCGTATAATCTAATCCATATTCTTGTTGATATGATCTAAAGTAAGCTTCACCAACATTTTTAACTACGGCATAGGGCAATCTTGAATTCAATGGTGTCGTATATTCATTTTGAGGTAAATGTACAGGCTCACCATAAACTTCTGAGGATGAAGAAAAGAAAACTCTTTTAACACCAGTACTTTTAGCTAAATCCAATACATTTTTTATCCCTTGAATATCCTCTAATACAGCAACTGGATTATCTAAAGTACGAAGAACACCTACCATTGCGGCATAATGAAAGACATAATCAAATTGATACGAACACATGATCGGACTAATCTGATCTAACTGATTCACATCTGCTTTGATAAATTTACAATTAGGATGAACTGGAATGTTTTCAGGACTACCTGTTAAAAAGTTATCTACTAAAACAACAAAGTTATCTGGATTTTCTAGTAATTTTTCAGCTGTCGAACTTGGAACAAAACCTGCTCCACCTGTTATTAATATTTTCATATCAGTATAAATCTTGTGTTTTATGAATGTAAAAGTATCAATTTTATTTTGAAAGTTGTTGTTGCCAACGCCATGCAGATACTACCATGTCTTCTAAAGATCTAGTCGCATTCCATCCTAAAAGGGCTGTGGACTTAGTTGTATCAGAATATATGGCAATAACATCCCCTGCTCTTCTTGGGCCAAACTCGTAGGGTAAACTTACTCCTGTATTTTTCTCAAAACTTTCGATTGCCTCTTTGACACTTACTCCATCACCTGTTCCTAAATTCACTACATCAAAAGGAACAGAATAAGTTTGTTCTATAAGTTTAGTCAATGCGATTACGTGTGCATTTGCAATATCTGAAACATGAATATAGTCACGGATGCAAGATCCATCTCGCGTAGGATAATCAACCCCATGGACAAACATTTTCTCTCTTAAACCAATTGCAGTCTGTGTAATGATTGGTATCAAACTAGTTGGAGGATTAATCGGAGATTCACCAATCAAACCTGATTCATGTGCTCCAACTGGATTAAAATAGCGTAATGCCAACGTTTTAAAATTCACACCACTTTTAGCATACATCTCCAACATCTCTTCACCTATCTGTTTAGTATGTGCGTAAGGAGATTCAGCCTTACTAAATGGCGTATTTTCAGTTACTGGAAGACTATCAATATTCCCATAGACAGAACATGAAGATGAAAAAATCAAATTAGGGATTTTTTTCTCTTGACAGAAATCAATAACATTAATTAGTGATTGTAAATTATTGTTATAATACAACGATGGCTTTTCAACTGATTCAGGAACAGACTTTAAAGCAGCAAAATGAATAATGCCAACGATATTCATTTCATCTTTAAAAGCATCAAAAAGAGCTTCTTTATTACATAAATCAAGTTCTTTATATTCAATGTTCTTTCCCGTCACTTTTTCAATGCGATCATAGGTTTGAGAAGATGAATTTATATAATTATCTATCGAAACTACTTTGAAGGAAGTATTTTGAATTAACTCAATAATCGTGTGTGAACCTATGTACCCAGCACCTCCTGTTACAATGACTACTTTTTCCATTTTTTTGTTTGATCTAAATATTTCGTTGAAACAAATTCCCAATTAATTATTTTCCAAATATTTTTTAAATAATCAGCACGCTTATTTTGATATTTAAGATAATAAGCATGCTCCCAAACATCAATCCCCAAAATTGGAGTTCCTTGAATAGGCGCTAAATCCATAATAGGATTATCTTGATTTATGGAAGTTATAACTTGTAACTTATTATCCTTATTGACAATCAACCACACCCAACCTGAACCAAAAAGGGTTGTTCCTTGAGCTGTCATTAATTTTTGTAATGAATCTAAAGAACCATAGGTTTTTGTGATTTCTTGAAGCAAATCTCCTTTTAATTCTTTCCCTCCAGGAGTTAAACACTCCCAAAAAAGAGTGTGATTAAAATGACCTCCAGCATTATTTCTAACAGCAGTTGGATACTTACTCACATTCATCAAAATTGAATCTAAACTTTTCTGTGGCTGATTCTTTAATGCATTATTTAAATTGGTCACATAACCTTGATGGTGTTTTGTGTAATGAACTCGCATCGTAACCGAATCAATAACAGGCTCTAGCGATGTAAATGAATAATTTAAATTAGGAAGAGAAAATTCTTGTGCCTTTGAGAAAATAGTAACAAAAAGACAAAGTATTAGAACTAGTTTACGCATAGTAATGATTTTAAACAAAGGTAAAACAATTTAGTGAACTTGAGAATTGAGCATTTGTTGTTTGAGTTACATTTTTTTTAAACCACAGAGGAAAGGAGGATACACAAAATCTAAAAACTTAAGTTTAATCCTTGTATTAATACAAAGATGATTATTTTTCCTCCCTTGAGAAGAGAAAGTATACTTACGAAGACCAAATGGTAATGCAGGGAAATTAAGGCGGGTGACTTCACACTAAAAATTTAATCCAATTAACATTTTAATTTGATTATTAGACTTCCTCCCTTGAGGGAGGATTAAGGTGGGTGACTTGACATTCAGAAGTTTAACACAATCAATATTCATCATTTATCATCGGAAACTAAAGTTAAGGAGGGATAAAGGTTGTTAACAAACTTCAAATACATATATTTTGAGCCCATTTTTCACCCTCCTCAGTCCTCCCTCAAGGGAGGATGATTAAATATTTATTTTTTTAAACTAAACTTTTAACTTTGTAATAACTAAAATGATTGTTTGAATGAAAATGAATTTAATTGCTGAGCTACAATGGAGAGGAATGATACAAGATGTAATTCCTGGAACTGAAGAACAATTGTTAAAAGAAATGACAACTGGATATGTAGGTTTTGACCCTACATCAGACTCACTTCATGTAGGAAGTTTATTGCCAATCATGCTATTAGTTCATTTACAAAAAGCTGGACATAGACCTATCGCATTAGTAGGAGGTGCAACAGGAATGGTGGGAGATCCATCAGGTAAATCAGCTGAACGAAATTTATTGGATGAAGAAAGTTTGAAAAAAAACATTGAGGGTGTTTCGAACCAATTAAAAAAATTCTTGAATTTCGACGAAGGAGAAAATAAAGCCTTACTGTTGAACAACTACGATTGGATGAAAAACTTTTCGTTCCTTGATTTCATCAGAGACATAGGCAAACATATCACGGTAAACTATATGATGTCTAAAGATTCTGTTAAAAAACGAATTGAGACAGGAATATCATTTACAGAATTTTCTTATCAATTATTACAGGGATATGACTTTTTACACCTGAACAAATCCTTTGACTGTAAATTACAAATCGGTGGTTCAGATCAATGGGGGAACATTACAACTGGAACAGAATTAATCAGAAGAAAAGGTGGAAGCGATTCCTTTGCTTTTACTTGCCCACTATTAACAAAAGCGGACGGAGGAAAATTTGGAAAAACGGAATCAGGAACAATTTGGTTAGATCCTTCAAAAACTTCTCCTTACCAATTTTACCAATTTTGGTTAAACGCTTCCGATGAAGATGCAAAAAAATTAGTGCGTTATTTCACTTTGTTATCTAAAGAAGAAATTGATCAATTAGAATCCGAGCACAACGAAGCTCCGCACTTAAGAATACTTCAAAAAGCAATTGCTGAAGACGTAACCATTCGAGTTCATGGTAAAGAAGCACTAGAAGCAGCAATCATTGCAAGTAACATTCTTTTTGGAAAATCTACATCAGACGACCTAAAAAAATTAAGCAACGAACAGATTTATGAGATTTTCGATGGTGTTCCTAAAGCAACCATTTCTTATACCGAAATTGAAAACGGACTATCTATTGTTGATGCCCTTGTAGCGAAATCAAATTTTCTACCAAGTAATGGAGAAGCAAAAAGAGAATTAAAAGCAAATGCTATTTCAGTAAACAAAGAAAAAGTATCCGATTCCTTCACTTTCTCGACAGAAAATTTGATTAACAATAAAATTTCTTTGATAGGTAAAGGCAAGAAAAACAACTATTTACTTATTTTCGAATAAAATTGAATAAAAAAAGTACAATTAAAGCTTGCAGAAATAAATTTTAGTTGTACTTTTGTATCGCTTTAAACGTAAAGCATTACACAATGTAACATAAAACTAACTTTCGTTAGTACTTTAAGTTAAAGTTGAAACATTGGTTTGGTAGTTCAGTTGGTTAGAATACATGCCTGTCACGCATGGGGTCGCGGGTTCGAGTCCCGTCCAGACCGCTAAAACACGTTAAAAGCTCTTTAAAACCCCTTAAATCTCACGATTTAAGGGGTTTTTTCTTTTATATCCCTTTCAATTCGTAATAAAAAATACAGCCAAGTTGGTAACCTATTTGGTAACCTACTTTGTAACCTTGCAAACAGGTTACCTTGAAGGTATAAAAAACACTGTATTTCAAATTATTACGATACATATTTTTTGATGTTTTTTAGTTCTTTTTGAGGATACTTTTTTCAGAGTTAGTAACCTAAAAAATGCAAAGAAATGAAAGCAAATCACACATTTTCGATTAACTATTGGTTATATCGTTCAAAAGAAAAGAATGGCAAAGCACCGATCTACTGTAGAATTACGATGAATGGACAACGGATAGAGATGTCTATGAAAAGAGTTATCGAGCCATCAAAGTGGATCGTTGGAGCTGGTGTTGTTAAAGGTAACTCAGAAGAAGCAAGGACAATCAATCATTATCTTGAGACAATCAAAGCCGATTTATATAAAAAATACAATCAGTTACTCATTTTAGGTAACCCAATTTATTTAGACGACATAAAAAATAGTTTTCTAGGAGTAAAAGAAGAAAAGAAAGGTTTGATAGAAATTTTCACTTATCATAACGATCAAATGAAATTAGCGATAGGAATTGAAGTCGTTAAAGCTACACATACAAAGTTTGAAACAGTCAAAAAAAAATTGATCATTTTTTTAAACAAAAAATATCATAAAAAAGAAATAGTACTTGATGAACTGAATAATAAGTTTATAATCGATTTTGAATACTATTTAAAAGTAGAAGAAAAGATTGCCCACAATACAGTTATGAAATACATCAGGAATGTAAAAAAAGTAATCAATATGGCAATTGCTAACGAGTGGTTAAAAACAAATCCTTTTAGCAACTTTAAATGTTCTACAAAGAAAGTAATTCG
>JBKCEW010000135.1:0-18379 GCA_046304235.1 Crocinitomicaceae bacterium
ATCTCGGTCAGGTTTAGATGGTTCAAGTTTATATTTTAAATCTGTATTTGATGCCCTTTTGAAACCTTTTTCCCATAATTTCAATTTTTTATGGCTTGTTTATTTTATAGCCTTATTGATTCTTATGATTTTATTCGATAAATCTAGAGTTTTATCAAATTTAAAAAGGTTAGGGTTTACTTTAATCGGATTTGTTTTTTCACTAATTGTCTTTCCTCAATCAGTTTCTATTCATAGATATTTGTATGATTTCTTACTTTTTATTCCGATTGTATATTTAATAATAAAAATCTTAATAGAAATTGAAATCGAATCAATTCAACCCCGAAAATTTCTTTTTATTGTTCTAGGTATGATTTTTATGATTTTTGTTAATTTAAGATCTATTTCAGTTTGTTTTTACAATTGGTAGATTTAATTATCTTCCAATCTCCATTCTGCACCTGAATTTGGGGTTTCTTGTAAACGCAATGAGATTAATTTAGTGTTGTGTGCAAATTTTCCATCTAACAAATTCACAAAGTGCAATAATAAATTTTCGCAAGTTGGTTGAAATGGCATTAAAATTACTTTTTCAAATTCGTTAGAAATAACCTCTGATTTAGAATAAGGTGCTTCTTCATTTAATACCAATGCATGATCAAAAACTTCAATAATTTCACGTTTAACAACATCTTTTAAATCACCAAAATCAATGACCATTCCTAGTTTTACATGTTCAATATCAGCTATCGGCTTCCCTAATAAGGTAACACTTAAATGATAGGTATGTCCATGAATATTTTTACATGGTCCATCATAACCATATAATGCATGTGCCATATCAAAAGTGAAATCTTTCGTTACTCGTATTTTGGAATCTAAAGCCATAATTGATTTTTTTACAAAGATAGTTTAATTAAAATCATAATTAATGATTCACAAATCATAATTATATCACGTTTTTCCCCGCAATCCATCCTGTAGACCAAGCTGCTTGAAAATTAAAACCTCCAGTTACTCCGTCAACATCCAATACTTCTCCAGCAAAAAATAATCCTTTTACTTTTCTGCTTTCCATGGTATTGAAATCCACATCAGACAATCCGATACCACCAGCTGTGACAAATTCTTCTTTAAAAGTTGTTTTTCCAGAAACGTGGTAACGGTCGTTCACTAGAGTATTAATCAGTTTGTTTACCTTTTTACCCTGAAGTTCTTTCCATTTTGAATCAACGGAGATATTCGATTTTTCCAGTAAAAAATGCCACAATCGTGTTGATAGTCCAAAAGGATTTAGATTTCCCATTTTTTTATCTGAATGACCTAAAAGTGTTTCTTCTAGGTTCTTTTTTACTTCAGGTTCTTTTTGGGTATGAAGCCAATTAACAAGTACATGAAAGTCATATTTTTTATCAGCTAAAAGTCTTGCACCAAATGCAGATAATTTTAGTATAGACGGACCGCTCAAACCCCAATGGGTAATTAATAATGGTCCAGATGCTTCAAGTTTTGTTCCTTCAATTTTAGTCGTGGTTTCTTCAACTACAATTCCCATTAATTCTCTAATCGCTTCCGTGGGCATATTAAAAGTGAATAGGGAAGGTACTGGTTCAATTAATTCATGATTGAATTTAGTTAACCATTGTAAGGAATTGTTTTTTGGTTGACCTCCAATGGTATAAATTATTTTGTCAGCTATGAAAGTTTCATTAGTACTAACTAATTCAAATTGTTTGTTTGATAATTGATGAATATCATTGATTGGAGTTTGAAGTAGCTGTTTAACACCTAATTTTCTAGCTTCATTCAGAAAACAATCAATAATCGTTTGAGAAGAATTCGATTTTGGGAAAATACAATTATCCGATAATGTTTCCAATTCAACCCCTCTTTTTTTAAACCATTCAATGGTAGAGCGTGTATTAAACTGCTCAAAGGCTTTACGTAAATAATTTGCACCACGAGGATAAAAAGTAAGCAGTTTTTTATTGTCAAAACATGCATGGGTTACATTACACCTTCCGCCTCCTGAAACTTTTACTTTCGAGAGAACTTTTGCTGATTTTTCATAAATAGTTACTTCTGCTTCTGGATGATGTTCTTTAGCACTTATCGCAGCAAAAAATCCCGCAGCACCTCCACCAATAATAGCTATTTTTTTAGAATTCGTCATCAAATATGAATCATTACAATTTAATCCCTAGTTCTCCTTCCAAATTCGTTACAATCCACAATTCTTCTTTCATCGGAATAATCTGATCAATGCGAACTGATTTAAGTTTCGTTTCCATCAAAATTCCTTTGTCAAGTTCACGATTTAATTCTTTTTCAATCATTTTTTTGTTTGAATTCAAGTCTTTGGATACATCATAAACGGCAAATTCTCTAATTTTTGAAGTGATTTGGTCGTCAAATAGCCAGGTAGCACTTTTAAGTAATACACTTTTTGTTTCAATATCGAAATCCATATCCGGGAATGAAATAATCTGTTTTTCTTTATCGAATTTTGGTGTTCCTGCAAAATACATTAAACCTGAACGTTTACCAGAGAAACATACTTTGAAACTTAACTTTTGATTGTTTGCGCCGAGGATTAATACCGAATCAATTTTAATTTTTTCTTTTTTAAGTTGAATTTCTTTCCCATTCAAGTTTTGAGCTAACAACGAATTTATTGAATTGTATTTACCTTGAATTGCTAAACTTATTTCAAATCCTTTTTCTCCTGTGCTTGAATTTAAATCGGGTAAAGGAGTATTGTTGATTTTCTTTTCTTCCAGGGTTACTTTAGGAAAAGCGTTGACAGAAACAGTTAAATTGAGTTTGTCTTTGGAGAAATTAGGGGAGCTAATAGCTAAAGTTGTCGGAGAAAGGTAAAAATAACCTATCGAAGGAATAACAATCGGATTGTTTAATTCTTTCCAAATTTTTTGAACTTCTTTTTTTAAATCCGTCTGTTCAATTTTTTTATCAATATCTGCAGTAACATCTTTTAATGCTTTTTCCATTTCATCAACCAGCTTTTTAGTCGCGTCATATTTGAAAACAGTTATTTCACATTTGTCATCAGTTACAATATTTTTTAATGTAGTATTTGCATCAATTTTATAATCTTTATTTATAGAAAGTGTTGTAGCGGTCGACACCTGAATCCTACGCATGGGTTCATTTACACCACAACTTGCATATAAACGTGGAACTATACAATTTTCTTTATCTGAAAACAAACCCGTACATTTTGGACAATAGTTTATTTTTATGGAATATTTACCAGATAAATCAAGAAATAGTTGGTTTTCTTTTCCATCAAACGCTAATGGGTTTCGTTCTAATTTATACCAAAAACTGATTCCTTCACACTCTTGTTTTTCATCCTCGAATTTTTTAGGGGTTTGCTTTTCAGCTTCAACAAGATAGTTTTTCAAATTTATTTCAATCGGAACATGTATTGTAGATACTTTTTGTTCCAATTGAATTTTGTTTTCAGTTACTTGGGGTTGTTTCGGTTTGATTGTACCACAAGAAACAGCAAGTAAGAGGATTGATAATGAAAAAAAGAATTTCATGAAATTAGAAAAATAAAAAAAGGTGGTTTTGAATGACTAAACCACCTTTATATTTTTTAAATTATTGATTAAGCCTTAACTAACAAACCATCAATGGCATGATTAAATGTTGTACTTGGTCTCATAGCCTTAGTAGTTAAATCTGAATTTGGATAATAATACCCACCAATATTAATCGCATTACCTTGGCATTCATTTAATTCGCTTACAATTTTAGTTTCTTTGTCTGCAAGTTCTTGAGCCACACCAGCAAATGCACTGCTTAATTCTGAATCTGAACATTTTGCTAGTTCTTGTGCCCAATAAAGAGCGATATAGAAATGAGACCCTCTATTATCTAATTGTTTAGCATCTCTTTGTGGAGATTTATTTTCTATTAATAATTTACCAGTTGCTCTATCTAAAGTTTCTCCTAAGATTTTTGCTTTAGGATTGTTGGTCGTTTCTGCTAAATGCTCTAATGAAACTGCTAATGCTAAAAATTCACCTAATGAATCCCAACGTAAGTGATTTTCTTCTAAAAATTGCTCAACGTGTTTAGGAGCAGATCCCCCAGCACCCGTTTCAAACAACCCTCCTCCGTTCATTAATGGAACGATGGATAACATTTTAGCACTTGTTCCAACTTCTAATATTGGGAATAAATCGGTTAAGTAGTCACGTAATACGTTACCGGTAACTGATATAGTATCTAAACTAGCTTTTACTCTTTTTAATGAAAAAACAGTTGCATCGTAAGGAGACATGATTTGAATATCTAAACCAGTCGTATCATGATTTTTTAAGTAAGTATTCACTTTAGCAATAACTTGTCTATCGTGTGCTCTTGATTCATCCAACCAGAAAATGGCAGGACAACCAGTTGCTCTAGCTCTAGAAACTGCTAATTTAACCCAGTCTTGAATCGGTGCATCTTTTGTTTGACAAGCTCTCCAAATATCTCCAGCTTCAACTTCGCTAGACATCAAAACAGTTCCGTTTGCATCAATAACTTTTACAGTTCCGTCATTTTTAATTTCAAACGTTTTATCGTGTGAACCATATTCTTCTGCTTTTTGAGCCATTAATCCTACGTTGGAAACAGACCCCATAGTTCTTGGATCAAATGCACCATTTTCTTTACAGTAGTTGATTGTTGCATCATACACTCCTGCATAACTTGAATCTGGAATCACAACCAAAGTATCTTGTAATTTACCTTCTTTGTTCCACATTTGTCCAGATGTACGGATCATTGCAGGAACTGAAGCATCGATAATCACATCTGAAGGAACGTGAAGGTTAGTAATACCTTTATCAGAATTTACCATTGCGATTGAAGGTCCATTAGAGAAAGCTGCCTCAATATCAGCTTCGATATCAGCATGTCCTTTTACTTTGTCTAATAAATCTGCTAAACCATTATTTACGTTTACTCCTAATTCATTTAATTTAGATGCGTGTTTTTCGAAAACGTTTGCAAAATATGCTTTCACAATGTGTCCAAAAATAACAGGGTCAGAAACTTTCATCATGGTAGCTTTCATATGCACTGAAAACAAAATTCCATTTGCTTTAGCATAAGCCACTTGCTCTAATAGGAAAGTGTTTAAAGCTTTAATGCTCATGTGTGTAGCGTCGATGATTTCTCCCGCTTTTAAATTTAAGTTTGCTTTTAACGTTTCTTTCGAACCATCTTTTCCTTCAAACTCTATATTTACAGAAGTTGCATTTTCAATAGTAACAGATTGTTCGTTTGAACGGAAATCTCCAGCTGTCATCGTTGCAACTTTTGTTTTAGATTCTTTTGACCAAGCACCCATTGAATGCGGATTTTGTCTTGCATATTCTTTAACAGAGCCTGGTGCACGACGATCTGAATTTCCTTCTCGAATTACTGGATTTACAGCACTACCTTTGATTTTGTCATAAATAGCACGAGCTGCTTTTTCTTCTTCTGTTTGTGGATCTACAGGATAATCAGGAATAGCAAATCCTGCTGATTGTAATTCTTTAACAGCCGCTACTAATTGTGGAACTGAAGCACTGATATTTGGAAGTTTGATAATGTTTGCTTCAGGAAAATTTACTAATTCACCTAATTCAGCTAATGCGTCATTCACACGTTGATCAGCTTGTAATGCGTTTGGAAATCCTGCTAATATACGTGCAGCCAATGAAATGTCTCTTGTTTCAACATCTACTCCAGCTGTAGATAAATACGATTTTACGATTGGTAAAAATGAATAAGTTGCTAATGCCGGAGCCTCATCCGTTAGCGTGTAAATGATTTTTGAACTAGCCATAATAGTACTAACTTGTGTGTTATTAATTTAAATGGGCAAAACCCTAATTTTATTCGCAACCCAAAGTTAAAGCATAAAATTCAAAAAACAATAAATCATAGAAATAATCAAAAAAATAGAAAGGGACTACAATGTTTGCAATCCCTTTATCTCTTTTGTATATTATTAAATTTTATAATCTTCTAATTTGCAAGCTTTAATCTCTAATCTTCCAATTTAAAGGTAATTCTTCAACATTTTACTTCTAGAGGTATGTTTCATTCTACGTATCGCTTTTTCTTTAATTTGGCGTACACGCTCTCGGGTTAAATCAAATCGATCTCCAATTTCTTCAAGTGTTAATGGATGTTTACCACTTAAACCAAAGTATAGACGTATAACTTCACCTTCTCTAGATGTAAGAGTGGATAATGAACGTTCTATGTCTTTTCGCAACGATTCTTTTACTAGGTCTACATCTGGGGTATCGCTAAAGTCGTTCGCAAGTACATCATACATATTAGAAGAACTTTCATCTCCCTCTGTAAGAGGAGCGTCCATAGAAACGTGTCTTCCATTGGATTGCAACGACTGTTTAACATCATTGACAGAAAGACCAAGTAATTCAGCTAATTCTTCTGCTGATGGTGGTCGTTCATTTTTTTGTTCCAATTCGGAAAAGGCACGATTTATTTTATTTATGGTGCCAATTTTATTTAGTGGAAGCCTAACAATACGTGCTTGTTCAGCTAATGCTTGTAAAATAGCTTGTCTAATCCACCAAACGGCATAAGAAATAAATTTAAATCCACGCGTTTCGTCAAATCGTTCAGCTGCTTTTATCAATCCAACATTTCCTTCATTTATTAAATCAGGTAATGTCATTCCTTGATTTTGATATTGTTTTGCAACGGAAACTACAAATCGTAAATTGGCACGAGTTAATTTTTCTAATGCGCGACGGTCACCGTTTTTTATTCGTTTTGCTAATTCAACTTCCTCCTCAGCCGTTATCATGCCTTCGCGACTTATCTCCTGTAGATATTTATCTAAAGAAGCAACCTCTCTATTAGTTACTTGCTTTACTATTTTTAGTTGTCTCATGGCTTTTGGATATTAAAAGATAAAATGAATCAAAGATTCTCTTAAATATAACTATTTAAATCTGAATTTGTAACATTAAAATCAAAAAATAATATTGAATTGAATTTAAATTAACATTATTGCAGGGACACCTAAATGTAAGTTTAATTCTATGTCATCGTAAATCTTTATTTTTGTTTAAAATTGGTTTTGAAATATGAAAGTTTTGATGGTTTGTTTGGGAAATATTTGTCGATCTCCAATTGCGGATGGTTTACTTCGTAAAAAGGTGTTAGAAAAGGGGTTGGATATTGAGGTTGATTCAGCTGGAACCATTTCACTTCATCAAGGACAAGCTCCCGATAACCGTATGGTGGAAACTGCACGGAAAAACGGAACTGATATCAGTATGTTACGTGCTCGTCAATTTAAAGCTAGTGATTTTGATACGTTCGATTATATTTTTGCAATGGATGTTTCAAACAAAAAAAATATACTAGATTTAGCAAGAACAAAAGCAGACCATAATAAGGTTTATATGCTTTTAGGAGAATTAACCAATCAAGAAGAGGCGAGTGTCCCAGATCCGTATTATGGCACTCAAAAAGATTTTGACCATGTTTATGATTTGGTTGATCAAGCTACAAATATTCTAATTAAAAATTTAATTACTAGATAATTAAACATTAAAAATTAATTATTCAACATTATTCAAAAGATGAGTCACGCAAAATTATATTTATTACCTTCTACCTTAGGAAGTGAAAGTACAAAAGCTGTAATTCCCTCTGATATTGCAACAATGGTTTCCGATTTTAGATACTTTGCAGTTGAAGATATTAAAGCCGCACGTCGATATTTACGTAAATTAGATCGTGAGTTTCCAATTGATGATAGTACTTTTTTTGTATTAAAAAACAACACACCTGTAGAAGAGTTATATGCAATGTTAAGACCTGTCAAAGATGGACATAATGTGGCGGTTATTTCTGATGCTGGTTGTCCCGGTATAGCTGACCCAGGGGCAAATTTGGTCGCGTTAGCACATCAAGAGGGAGTGTGGGTAGCACCATTGGTTGGGCCTTCTTCTATTTTACTAGCTTTAATGGGGAGCGGTTTTAATGGTCAATCATTTACTTTTCATGGTTATCTGCCTAAAGATCGAAAAGACCGAGTTCGAAAATTAAGAGACTTCGAAGCTTCTGCTAGAAGAACGGGTACTACAAATATTTTTATGGATACCCCGTTTCGTAATATGCATGTGCTTGAGGATATGTTAAATGAATTATCTGATGATACTCAAATCTGTATTGCTTCAAATTTGACAACTTACGAGGAAAATATTAGAACGATGTCTGCTAAATTGTGGAGAGAAAATGCGTATGATATTTCTAAAATTCCTACCATGTTTTTAATAGGTAAATCTAGATAATCTGAATATGGCTAAAATATTTAAACACCTTACCTTTTATGTTTTCATTGCAATAATTGCTGGGATATTGTTAGGTCATTTCAATCCTTCTTTGGGAGAAAAAATGGAATTGATTGGTAAAGGTTTTATTTCAATCATAAAGGTGTTTGTTGGCCCAATTATTTTTTTAACCATTGTTTTGGGAATTAGCTCAATGGGCGATTTAAAAAAAGTGGGTAGAATAGGCTTAAAGTCATTAATATATTTTGAATTAGTAACGACTTTTGCTCTAGGTTTGGGAGTCTTTTTAGCGGTTTATCTCGAACCAGGTAATATTGATAGAAATACATTAACTCTTTCGGATGCAACTAAATATACATCAAATGCACATCAAGCCTTTAGCTGGTTAAAGTTTTTACAAGATAATTTCACGATTCAGGTTTTAATTATCTCTATTCTAACTGGAATAATCGTTTCTAGAATAAAACAACGTGAATATGTGGTAGAACGATTAGATAGAGTTTCTAAATTTGTTTTTAAACTCCTTAAATATGTAATGTATTTAGCTCCTCTAGGTGCTTTTGGAGGAATGGCATTCGCTGTCGGTAAATTTGGTTTACATACCCTAATTCCTTTAGGTAAATTGGTAGGGAGTGTATATATGACAATGCTTTTATTTGTGATATTAGGTTTAGGAATGATTATGCGTTTCTATAAACTAAATATTTTTAAGTTTTTAAGATACATACGGGAAGAATTACTCATTGTTTTGGGAACTTCATCTTCAGAAAGTGCCTTGCCAAATTTAATGTTAAAATTAGAAAAACTTGGCTGTAAAAAGTCAGTTGTCGGATTGGTGGTTCCAACAGGTTATTCGTTTAATTTAGATGGTACCTCAATTTATCTTTCCATGTCTGTTATTTTTATTGCTCAACTATATGGTGTTCAATTATCTATTTCAGAAATCCTGTTAATTATTGGGATATTAATGTTAACTTCTAAGGGAGCGGCAGGTGTTACTGGTAGTGGTTTTGTGGTACTTGCCTCAACCTTATCCTCACTTAATAAAATTCCATTAGAAGGGTTGGCATTTTTATTAGGTGTAGATAAGTTTTTAAGTGAGGCTAGAGCAATTACCAACATTATCGGAAATGGAGTGGCAACGTTAGTAATAGCAAAAAGTGAAAATGAATTCGATGAATCCTTGTATTACAAAGAGGTTGAAAATAGTTAGTTTCTAATTAATCTGTAATTTATTACATTGCCAAGTACTTATATTTTTTATTATATTTGAATCTTTGTACTCTTGAGAGAAGGTAAATTATGTGGAATTCATTAGCAAGTTTAATACTCAGAAACAGACTTTTCATCCTGTCTATTATTGCGATAATTACTGTTTTTTTAGGGTATTTTGCATTTACAAGTCTAAAAGTTGATAATAAATACGGGAATACTTTACCGAAAGATAGCCAGCCCCAAGCTGATTATATTAAGTTTAAAGCTCAATTTGGAGAGGATGGTTCTACTTTAGTCGTAGCTATTCAATCTGACTCCCTATACACTCGAAAAAACTTTGTAAAGTGGCATGATTTAGGGTATCAAATACTTCAATTTGAAGGGGTTGAAAGTGTTATTTCGGAAGCTACTTTGTATAAACTACATAATAACAAAATTCGAAATCGATTTGAGATAAGTAAAATTTTTTCCGATTTAACTTTTCACGAAAAAACAATTGATTCCATCAAGAATGAAATAAAATCTAATCCCATCTACAACAACTTATTATACAACGATAAGTCTAACGTTCACTTAATGATGATTGGCATGGATGAAAATGCCTTGATGGACAAAAAAAAGTCAAAAGTTGTTTTTGAAATTGAAAAATTAGCCGAATCATATTCCAAATATTTTGGAAAACCTCATTTTGCAGGACTTCCTCACATGCGTGTAGTTATCGGTAAACGCATTGTCAACGAGCTGTATATCTTTCTAGCACTATCAATTTTTGCTTCATCTGTTCTATTGTATATTTTCTTTCGCTCTTTCAGGGTAGTAATGCAGTGTAATTTAGTAGTTTTCGTATCCGTAATTTGGGCTCTTGGTAGCATTGCATTGTTTGATTTTCAATTATCAATCATGATGGCATTGATACCACCTTTGTTAATTGTTATTGGTGTTCCTAATTGTGTTTTTCTGGTGACGCGTTATCACCAAGAGTACGTTGTTCATAAAAATAAAATAAGAGCAATTTTTACAATGATTCGTCGCATTGGTTCAGTTACTTTCCTTACAAATTTAACTACTGCTATCGGATTCTGTACGTTCACTAGTTCCGATAAATTGGCGCAATTTGGTGTGATTTCAAGTTTGAATATCATGGTGGTATTTGCTCTTTCTATTTGTATATTACCTATCATGGCATCCTACTCTAAACCTCCTAAGCCTCGACATTTAAAACATTTGTATCGTGTTTATTCACAAGGGTTTATTGAATATGTTGTTATTGCTGTTACTAAATACAGAAAGGTGATTTACATATGCTCCGCTTTGATATTAGTAATAAGTATTTATGGTATGACCAAAATTACCGCTACAGGTAATGTTACTAGTGATTTGCCGAAAGATGATCCTATTTTATTAGATCTTAAGTTTGTTGAGAAAAACTTTGGCGGTTCTATACCTTTTGAATTAACGATTAACTATAAAGAAAAAGGACGTCTTTTTTCAAATGAAACACTTGAAAAAGTGGAGGAAGTTCAGGAATTATTCAGAAAAGACTCCTTGTTTTCTAAAAGTTTATCTATCGTTGACTTTATTAAGTCAATTAACATGGCTTATTATAACAATGATTCCTCTCAGTATAAATTGATTTCTAATAGAGACAAACTTAGATTGAAAAGATATTATGACGAATCTGATATGAGCAGTTTGAATGGAGGGAATTTATCTATAAAAGAACTTGTTGATACAGCTAATACTACCTTACGTGTACGTTTGCAGATGAAAGATCTAGGTTCATATAATGTTTCTAAGAAAGTAGATGGATTAAGGTTAAAAGTGGATGAAATTCTAAACCCAGAAAAGAAAAGAGTTGAAAAATTATATGCTCAATTTGTGAAAGGTAAAAGAGATAAAATTGACACCTTATTAAATGAGTATTCATGGATTTATAATAATGTTACTTCTATTTTATCTGAGGGAGATCAAGATATGCAGATGAATTTTGATTTAGACCCGACTAGAATTGAACCATATAAATCTAAACCTTATTTCAAAGAAATAGTAAGGAAAGCGATTAATAAAGAATTTTACGAAACAACTTTTACAGGCACTTCAGTTGTAGTTGCTGAGGGTACTAAATATTTGTTTGTTAATCTGGTGCAAAGTTTAATATTTGCTGTTCTTTCTATTGCTTTATTAATGGCATTTTTATTTCGTTCTATGCGAATAATTATGATTTCGATGATTCCAAATATCATTCCCCTTTTGTTTACTGCAGGTATAATGGGTTATTTCCAAATACCACTTAAGCCATCTACATTATTGGTATTTGGGATAGCTCTCGGTATTACTGTAGATAATGCAATTTTGTTTTTAGCAAAATATAGACAAGAATTAAAATTGCATATGTGGGATATTAAGTATTCTATTTTATTATCTCTAAGAGAAACTGGTTTAGGTATTTTCTATACTTCCGTAATCTTATTTTTTGGATTTATAATGTTTGTTTTCTCTCAATTTGGAGGTACAAAAGGTTTAGGTTTATTGGTGTCTATTACCATTTTAGTTGGTATGTTGACAAACCTTGTTGTTTTACCTGCATTACTTCTTTCATTAGAACGTAAGGTTACAACTAAATCATTTAAAGAACCTTTCTTTGATATTTACGATGAGGAGACAGACTTTGATATGAATAAGCTGAAACTAGAAAACGATTCGGAATGATATGGTTTATGTCTAACTAATTAATTCCTTTTTAGTAAAGATGAAAATCATTCAGATATCCTTTCTAATTTTAACATTATTATCCTGTTTAACTTCATTTTCTCAAATCGAAGTTCCTTTTTTTGTCAAAACTGCAAATTACCATACCAAAAAGTTTGAAAGTGGAATTACAGTAAAAGCCATTTCAGAGGGGAATACAATTCTGACTTTAATTTCGGATAGTAAAGGTGACGCTGTTCTTCACCTTCCTATTGGTAAACAATACAGAATTGAATTATCAAAACCTGGTAAAATTACTCGTTTTGTTAATGTTGATTATGCTCAATTAAAAGATACAATTAAAGAAGAAGATGCAGATCCAAGAGGTGAAGTTGAAATTTCATTATTTGATGATGTACAAGGTGTTGATTATAGTTTTATAATAAATAATCCAGCAACTAATTTTACTTATGATCTCAATTTAGGAGTGTATTTTGATGAAAATTTAGCAGTTAAAACAATTAAAGAAGTTGAGCGTATTTTAAATATTATTCAAAAAGCGAGAGCTGAAGAACAAAGAAAGCTAGAAGAACAGAACCAAAAAGAAAAAGAACAGGCTGCAATCGCTCTTGCAAAAAAGAGAACAGATGATTTAGTTGCTAAAGCAGAATTGGAAGCTATTAAAAAAGCTGAAATAGAAAACCAAGTAAAAGAAAAAGAAGAGCTCAAACGTAAGGCAGACGAAGAAGCAAGAAGAAAGTCAGATGAATTAATAGCCAAAGCAGAAGAAACTGCTAGGTTAAAGAAAGAAGAAACGGCTCGTAAAAAAGCCGCAGCAGATAGTTTAGCAGCCCTTCGACAAGCTCAGGAAACGGCTCGCAAGAAAGCAGAAGCAGATTCATTGGCAGAGGTCGCTCGTAAAAAAGTAGAAGCAGATAGTTTAGTGGAGGTTGCACGCAAGAAGGCAGAAGCAGATAGTTTAGCAGAGGTAGCTCGTAAGAAAGCGGAAGCAGATAGTTTGGCAGAAGTAGCTCGTAAGAAAGCAGAGATAGATAGTCTTGCTGAAGTTGCTCGTAAGAAAGCAGAAGCAGATTCATTGGCAGAGGTAGCTCGTAAGAAAGCGGAAGCAGATTCACTAGCCGAAGTAGCTCGTAAAAAAGCGGAAGCGGATAGTTTAGCTGAAGTAGTTCGCAAGAAAGCGGAATCAGATTCATTAGCAGAAGTAGCTCGTAAGAAAGCGGAAGCGGATAGTCTTGCTGAAGTAGTTCGCAAGAAAGCGGAAGCCGATAGTCTAGCTGAAGTAGCTCGTAAAATAGCGGAAGCTGATTCACTAGCCGAAGTAGCTCGTAAGAAAGCAGAGTCAGATTCATTGGCAGAGGTAGCTCGTAAGAAAGCGGAAGCAGATAGTCTTGCAGAAGTAGCTCGCAAGAAAGCGGAAGCTGATAGTTTGGCCGAAGTAGCTCGTAAAAAGGCAGAAGCAGATTCATTGGCAGAGGTCGCTCGTAAAAAAGTAGAAGCAGATAGTCTTGCAGAAGTAGCTCGCAAGAAAGCGGAAGCGGATAGTTTGGCCGAAGTAGCTCGTAAGAAAGCCGAAGCAGATTCATTGGCAGAGGTTGCACGCAAGAAGGCAGAGTCAGATTCATTAGCCGAAGTAGCTCTTAAGAAAGCGGAAGCGGATTCATTGGAAGGGGTAGCTCGTAAAAAGGCAGAAGCAGATTCATTAGCAGAGGTCGCTCGTAAAAAGGCAGAAGTAGATTCATTGGCAGAGGTCGCTCGTAAGAAAGCAGAAGCAGATAGTTTAGCAGCCCTTCGACAAGCTCAGGAAACGGCTCGATTGAAAGCAGAGGCAGATTCATTAGCAGAAGTTTCACGTAAGAAGGCAGAAGCAGATAGTTTGGCAGCCCTTCGACAAGCTCAGGAAACAGCTCGATTGAAAGCAGAAGCAGATTCATTGGCAGAGGTAGCTCGTAAGAAAGCGGAAGCAGATAGTTTGGCAGCCCTTCGACAAGCTCAGGAAACGGCTCGATTGAAAGCAGAAGCAGATTCATTGGCTGAGGTCGCTCGTAAAAAGGCAGAAGCAGATTCATTAGCAGAGGTCGCTCGTAAGAAAGCGGAAGCAGATAGTTTGGCAGCCCTTCGACAAGCTCAAGAAACGGCTCGATTGAAAGCAGAAGCAGATTCATTAGCAGAGGTCGCTCGTAAAAAAGCGGAAGCAGATAGTTTGGCAGCCCTTCGACAAGCTCAGGAAACAGCTCGATTGAAAGCGGAAGCAGATTCATTGGCTGAAGTTGCACGCAAAAAAGCGGAAGCGGATAGTTTAACAGCCCTTCGACAAGCTCAGGAAACGGCTCGATTGAAAGCAGAGGCAGATTCATTAGCAGAGGTAGCTCGTAAGAAAGCGGAAGCAGATAGTTTGGCAGCCCTTCGACAAGCTCAGGAAACGGCTCGATTGAAAGCAGAAGCAGATTCATTAGCAGAGGTTGCTCGCAAAAAAGCGGAAGCGGATAGTTTGGCAGCACTTCGACAAGCTCAGGAAACGGCTCGTAAGAAAGCCGAAGCAGATAGTTTGGCCGAAGTAGCTCGTAAAAAGGCAGAAGCAGATAGTTTAGCTTCTATTAAACAAGCACAAGAAATCGAGGCTAAAAAGAAAGCTGAATTGCTAGCGAAACAAAAGATAGAATTAGAGATAAAAAGATTATTGGATCTTGGAGATAAACAGTTGGCTAGTAAACAACTCGATGAAGCTAAAAAACAATATGAATCAGTGCTTAAATATAACCCTGAAAATACATATGCAAAAAAACAATTAACTGCAATTCAGCAAATGTCACAAATTGCTAAAACTTCAGTACCGACACCACCACTTGTAAAAGATGTTGTTGTGCCAAAAGAAAAGGAACAAGACTTGAGATACCTGAAAATTGCTGGATTGATTAGGGATGTTGAAAATAAAGTTGTTAGATACAATAAGCAAATTTCTCAAGAAATAGCTTCTTATTATCCCGAAGGAATAGCAGAAGAAAAAGTGGAAGCCAAAGATAAAAATGGTGTTATGTGTCATATCGATCGTCGAGTTGTTATTATTAATGGATTTGCTGATATTTATAGTAAATACAATAGTACTTCTGGTGTATATTTTATGAAAAATGGAATGCCATCATCCGAATTTATCTGGTTTAAAGAAGCATTTAAACAAGATAAAAAATAATGATTTGATGTTATTGTTTTGGTTTTTAGTGTTTTAAATTATGCGCTAAAAAAAAAACATTAAATGTGTTCATAATTAAATTCTTTTGTTAATTTTGCACCCAGTTCTTTGAACAATGGTGGGATGGGTGAGAGGCTGAAACCAACAGTTTGCTAAACTGTCGTACGGGTAACTGTACCGCGGGTTCGAATCCCGCTCCCACCGCTTTATTATTTATGTTAAATACTTGTTTATTTAAAATTAATAATTAGATTTGCACTCGTTTTAGATAGAATGATAAACGAATCATTCAAATTTGAAATATTCGGGGCGTAGCGTAGTCCGGTCATCGCGCCTGGTTTGGGACCAGGAGGTCGCAGGTTCGAATCCTGCCGCCCCGACTTAGGGGATGAGAAATCATCCCTTTTTTTATTTAAAATAATCGGTTCCGTAGCTCAGCTGGATAGAGCAACTGCCTTCTAAGCAGTAGGTCTTTGGTTCGAATCCAAACGGAATCACTTTGAAAACCACCTTTAAGGTGGTTTTTTTCTTTTATAAAATTATCGAACCATTTCTTTTAATTCTTCTAAATATACCGCTGCTATTTGATGTAGTAAGCCTTCGTTTTTATTTTTTCCTTTTAAATGAATTGTTCCTCCGTTATTGTCAAGCTCAATAGAAATAGTTGAGATAATATCTAAGAATTTTAATCCATCATTTAATGTTCTTAATCGTGTATCATGTTTACTATCGTAAATAAAAAAGAAACCTGATTTTTTAATTTTAGAATCAGGTGTGTTCTTTTTAGGTGGTGAAATTAAATTGGTGAGCTTGTTTTCTTCGAAATGAAGATTGGGAATGTTTAATGCTGATAAATAAGGGTTTCCCAGTTTCTTGATTTCATTTGCTTTTTTCCCTAAGTGTACTTGACAGGTAGGAGCACTCATATTATGATAGGCAATGGCAACGTTTCCATTGGTTAATTTAGAGATCGGAGTCTGCCCCAAACTTAATAAAGCTAATTGAATCGTGAAGTTATTTTGCGTTAAATCGGATAGAAGACTAGGATAGAAATCAGAAATAAATAAATCAGCTTTCATTGGGTCTATAGATAAGCCTACACCGCTTACAAATTCATTCGTTGTTATATCTCTTAAGTTTTTGATTGCATGTTCATTGAAAAACAAGCGTTTTTTTAATGATGAATTAAATGCAAATTGAATGTCTCCGATGAAATTTTCTGATTTTAAATGAAAATCGGTAGCGATGAAACTATTTTTATACAACGAAATGAGTTCGTCTTTTTTGGAAATAGGACGTTCGAGTGACTGTTTATCAAACATTCGTTGCATATTTTCTAAATGAAGATGAACTGAAAAACTACTCTCTTTACTTATTAGTTTTTTGACTTGCGTATGAATGGATTGTTCTGTTTTTTTGAATGCTCTCGCAATCGTTTTTTTAGATGCATTCTTCGATAAATGAATAATTGCAAGTGAGGAAGTGATTTTTCCAGATAGGTTTTCTCCACTGACTTCTAATTCTTGTTCTTTTGCTTCGATCAAATACCCTAAAGAACTTAATTTATCAGCCAATGAGTCTTTATTTTTGACTTTTAAAAAGATATAAAAATCAATTGGGGTTCCATCTGGCTGAAATAAGCTGTCTAAAGCAAAATAAATGGATTCCTTTAAATCTAAACCTTTCGAAAGTGTTGCAACTTCTTTGGTAAGCAATACATTTAATTTAGGTAAATCATTAAATGCAATATTATCAATGAAGTCCTTTAAAACAATTTTACCGAATACGAGTGTAGATGAATTATTTGACACATAAGAGGCGAACGAATCTTCTACAGAAATAGTTTTATCGTCTTCCGAACATGCTGTAAAAAGCAATATAAGTAGGAAAAATGGAAGAAAAATACGAAAAGTAAAATGCATAGTGCTAAATTTATTACCAACTTTGTAAATATATTCAATTCACTCAAAATGCACTACATCGAGCCTTTTTATTTGTGGCGAATCTATTACATTGCCTCAGAAGATACTTCCTCTCCTTTTTACGGTAGGGAGTATAGTGAGTTTGAATTTACGGATCATATCTACAACTTTGTTATTCACCCTCAATGGGATTCTATCGGTTCTCCAACATTATTTATTAAAATTCTTTATGTGGATTATGATGAGGGATTCACGATTATAGAAATGATTGGTGAATGGAACGATGCAATTGAAAATGATATTATGATTTTAAAGCGTGATATTATCGAACAAATGATGGGGTGTGGTATTAATAAATTTATACTAATTGGAGAAAATGTGCTGAATTTTCATTATTCGGATGATTGTTATTATGAAGAATGGTTTGAAGAGGTGGATGAAGGATGGATTGCCATGGTTAATTTTCATGATCATGTAATTAAGGAGTTTGTAAAAATTAACATAGATAGTTATTTTGTAATGGGGGGAGAGTTGGAAGATGAAGAATGGAGAACTATGTCACCGATAGATTTCTATAATCGTGTTTCAGATTATGTTGTGAAAAGGTTGAATTAAAAAATCAAAATGAAAAAAATATTAATCATAGATGACGAAAGAAGTATCCGTCGAGCTTTAGGAGAAATCTTACAATTTGAAGGATATGAAGTTGCTGAAGCAGAAGATGGTAATCAAGGTATAGAAGTTTGTAAAAATGAAGCTTTTGACTTGGTTTTTTGTGATATTAAAATGCCCGGAAAAGATGGAATGGAAGTTCTAGCTGAGATCCATCCTCTTTTTCCAGAGTTACCCATTGTTATGATTAGTGGACATGGAACGATCGAAACTGCAGTAGAAGCTATTAAAAAAGGGGCTTTTGATTTTATTGAAAAACCGTTAGATCTAAATCGCATTCTAGTGACTATTAGAAACGCAAACGAAAGAGTGTCTTTAGTAGAACAAACTACTATGCAAAAAACGAC
>JBKCEW010000136.1:0-32932 GCA_046304235.1 Crocinitomicaceae bacterium
GTTACGTTGATGATTTAGTTGAAGGAATATTTAGGTTATTAATGTCAGATTATGCTGAACCTGTGAATATTGGAAATCCAGATGAAATCACAATTAAGCAATTTGCAGAAGAAATAATCAAATTGACAAATACTTCCCAAAAAGTGGTTTATCATGATTTGCCAGTGAATGACCCAAAACAAAGACAGCCAGATATTACTAAAGCGAGAACTTTGTTGAATTGGGAGCCGAAAGTAAGTAGAGCAGAAGGATTAAAGATAACTTACGATTATTTTAAAAGTTTAACTTCTGAAGAATTACATCATAAAGAGCATAATAATTTTGAAAAATATATTGTGAAATAATGGATTATTTTGCACACGAAACAGCAGTAATTGATGCTGATTGTACTATTGGTAAAGGGACAAAAATTTGGCATTTTTCTCATGTAATGTCTAATTGTACATTAGGTGAAAATTGTAATTTAGGTCAAAATGTTGTTGTATCACCTGATGTTGTTCTAGGTAACAATGTAAAAGTTCAAAACAACGTTTCTATTTATACTGGAGTTATTTGTGAAGATGATGTTTTTTTAGGACCATCTATGGTTTTTACGAATGTTTTAAATCCTAGAAGTGCTATTAATAGAAGAGGGGAATACCTTAAAACCGTTGTTAAAAAAGGAGTTTCAATTGGTGCCAATGCAACGATTGTATGCGGTCATGATATTGGTGAATATGCTTTTATAGGTGCAGGTGCGGTAGTCACAAAAACAGTAGCTCCTTATGCTTTAATGGTAGGTAATCCTGCACGTCAATTGGGTTGGATGAGTGAATTTGGTCACCGTTTAACTTTTGATAATAATGGGATTGCTATTTGTCCAGAAAGTAATGAAAAATATGAATTAAAAAATAATCAAGTACAAAAAATAGGTGAATGATTGTAACAAACGATAAAGTTAAGTTTGCTGTAGTAGGTGCTGGTCATATCGGAAAACGCCATGCAGAGATGATATCAAGAGATCCTGAGGGAGAATTGGTCGCTATGGTTGATGTAAGAGGTAAAGAGGCTTGTGAATTTGACAAAGAAGTACCTTTTTTTAATTCTATTGAAGACTTGTTATCATCAAATTTAGAATTTGATGTTGTAAATATTTGTACACCAAATGGGTTACATGCAGAACAATCTATCAAGGCCTTGGAGGCACGTAAACATGTGGTTTGTGAGAAACCAATGGGTTTGTCAAAAGATGAATGTGAAAAGGTGATTTTTAAATCATTACAGATGTCGAGAAGTGTATTTTGTGTAATGCAAAATAGATACTCGCCACCATCTGAGTGGATTAAAAAAGTTGTAAGTGAAAATATACTTGGCGATATTTATATGGTACAACTTAACTGTTATTGGAATCGAGACGCACGATATTACAAAAAAGGTGGTTGGAAAGGAACACAAGATCTAGATGGTGGAACTTTATTTACCCAGTTTTCTCATTTTATCGATATTATGTATTGGTTGTTCGGTGATATTGACAATATTCAAGGAAATTTTGCCGATTTTTCACATCATGATTCTACCGATTTTGAAGATTCAGGTTTTGTAAACTTTGATTTCCTAAATGGTGGAAAGGGCTGTATAAATTATTCAACTGCTGTTGTAGACAAGAATTTAGAAAGTTCGATGACCATCATTGGAAGTAAAGGAAGTGTTAAGATTGGAGGTCAATACATGAATGAAGTCGAGGTTTGTAATATTCCTGGTTATGAAATGCCAGTATTGGCAGAATCAAGTCCGGCTAATGATTATGGTCCTTACAAAGGTTCTGCTGCAAATCATCATTTTTTAATAGGAAATGTAATTGATACATTAAAAGGAAGAACATCAATGACAACCAATGCTTTAGAAGGACTAAAAGTAGTAGAAATTATTGAACGTATATACAAAGTAAGAAATGAACAACTCAATTTACCAAAAGCTAATAGATAAAAAAGCTCAGTTAGCAGTTATAGGATTAGGATATGTTGGTTTACCAATTGCCCTAGAATTTGCAAGAAAAATAAAAGTAGTTGGTTTTGATATAAACCAACAGCGTGTTGATTTGATGCGTAATAACATTGACCCGAGCAAAGAATTGGAAAGTTCAGCATTTGAAGGGTGTGATATTTATTTCACAGCAGATTTAGAGGATTTAAGAGATGTAACTTTTTTCATAGTTGCTGTTCCAACTCCGATCGACTCTGCAAATGTTCCTGATTTAAAGCCTTTATTAGGCGCAAGTTCTACTGTTGGAAAAGTACTGAAAAAAGGCGATTATGTTGTCTTTGAATCAACAGTTTATCCAGGATGTACAGAGGAAGATTGTGTTCCGGTATTAGAAAAAGAGTCAGGATTGAAATTCAAACAAGATTTCTTTTTAGGTTATTCTCCGGAGCGTATAAATCCAGGAGATAAAAATCATACACTTAGAAATATAATGAAAGTGGTTTCTGGATGTTGTGATGAATCGTTAGATAATATTGCAAAAACTTATGAATTAGTTGTTGATGCTGGCGTACATAGAGCAGCTACAATTAAAGTTGCTGAAGCGGCAAAGATTATTGAAAATACACAACGAGATGTAAATATTGCATTAATTAATGAGTTATCAATTATTTTTAATAAGCTTGGAATAAACACTTTTGATGTGCTTGAAGCAGCTGGTACAAAATGGAATTTCTTGAAATTTCAACCAGGACTTGTTGGAGGACATTGTATAGGTGTTGACCCATATTACTTGACTCATAAAGCTGCAAAAGCGGGATATAATTCAAAAGTGATTACGAGTGGTCGTTTTGTGAATGATTCTATGGGAGGGTATGTAGCAAAACAAACGGTTAAAAAAATGATTGCTCAAGGAAAGCATATTCAAGATACACGAGTATTGGTAATGGGTGCAACTTTTAAAGAAGATGTTGCCGATATCAGAAATACGAAGGTTATTGATGTGATTAAAGAATTACAATCTTACCAAGTTACCGTGGATGTAATAGATCCTCACGCTTCATCGGAGGAAATGATTCACGAATACGGAATTGGATTACATGTTCAACCAGAAGGGAAGTATGATGCTGTTATTGTAGCAGTAAATCATAAAGAATATGTTGATTTAGATGAATCTACGTTTAAAGATCTGTTGATAGAAGGTAAAGGTGTTTTTGTAGATATAAAAGGTATCTATAGAAATAAAATTAATGAATTAGAATATTGGAGTTTATAATAAAATTTTAAATATGAATATTTTAGTAACAGGAGGCGCAGGTTTTATAGGTTCGCATGTTGTAAGATTGCTGGTAAATAAATATCCAGAACATACGATTATAAATTTTGATAAACTTACATATGCTGGAAATTTATCAAATCTCAAAGATGTTGCTGATAAACCAAACTATAATTTTTTTAAAGGTGATATATGCTCGGTTTCTGATGTTGAGAATGTATTTGTTAAATATTGCATTACCGATGTTATTCATTTAGCAGCTGAATCTCATGTGGATAGATCAATTGAAGGGCCAATGGAATTCGCAATGACTAATGTGATAGGAACATTGAATTTATTGAATGTTGCAAAAAAACATTGGGATCTGAATGAAAAACATACCTTTCATCATGTTTCTACTGATGAGGTATATGGATCGTTAGGAGAAGATGGTTTGTTTATGGAAACAACTCCATATGATCCAAGAAGTCCTTATTCTGCATCGAAAGCATCTTCAGACCATTTTGTGAGTGCATTCTTTCACACATATAATTTTCCTGTGAAAATGTCCAATTGTTCAAACAATTATGGTAGTCACCATTTTCCAGAGAAGTTGATTCCACTAATGATTCAAAATATAATTAATATGAAATCTTTACCAGTCTATGGAAAAGGTGAAAATATTAGAGACTGGTTGTGGGTTGAAGATCATGCTAGGGCTATTGAAACTATATTTTTTAATGGTCGATATGGAGAGTCATACAATGTTGGTGGTTTAAATGAATGGAAAAATATTGATTTAATCCATTTCTTATGTAACTTGATGGATAAGAAACTAAATCGCGAACAAGGTACGTCTGCATCGCTTATAACTTATGTCAAAGATAGATCGGGTCATGATATGAGATATGCCATTGATGCTACAAAATTAGAAACAGAATTAGGTTGGAAACCCTCAATCACTTTTGAAGAAGGACTTGAAAAAACAGTGGATTGGTATTTAGAAAATGAAGATTGGGTGAAAGAAGTTACAAGTGGGGATTATCAAAAGTATTATGATTCAATGTATTCAAATAGATAATGGGATTATTTTCAATTTTCAGAAAAAATAAAAAAGAGGAGGTAGTACTACCTCCTTTTGATTTTGGATACCTAGAAGTAGATATGCATAATCATTTATTGCCGGGAATAGATGATGGCTCCTCTTCTATGGAACATACTATAGGTATGTTATTGAAGTTTAAAGAAATGGGGTACAAGAAGCTAATATTCACACCACATGTGATGCAAGATTGTTACCCAAATACTCCAGAGATAATAGCAGAAAAATTAGAGGAAGTAAAAGCTGAATGTAAAAAACTTGATATTGAATTAGAACTTTCTGCTTCAGCGGAATATAATATAGAGGATTCTTTAATGGATAAAATTAAAGGAAATCAATTGGTTCCTTTTCCAGATAAATACATTTTGTTTGAATATTCATTCTTTTCAAAACCGAATCAAACAGAGCAATTTATATTTGAGTTAATAGTAAATGGTTATAAACCGATAATAGCTCATTTTGAACGCTATCCTTACTATTTTAATCAACCAGAAATAGTTTCTAATTATAAAGAAAAGGGTGTGTTAATTCAAGTAAATTTATTATCAATAGTAGGTCATTATGGACCAGATGTTCAACGTCAAGCACATTGGTTGATTGATAATGGGTATGTAGATTTTGTTGCTACCGATTGTCATCGAATTGATCATTTAGAAATATTACAACGAGCAGCAACACATCCTTATTTTCATAAGTTAAAAGATTTGAATTTATTGAATCAGCATTTTTGGAAATAAAAAATACCCCCAAGTTAATCTAACTTTGGGGGTATTTGAATTTGCGTCTTTATTTATAATTGATTTAAAAGATATTTAAGGTTTACTTTAGAATCAATATAATTGTTCAATTCATCAACTGAAATTCGAATCTGTTCCATTGAATCTCTATCTCTTAATGTTACTGAATTATTTTCAAGAGTTTCATGATCCACTGTAATAGAGAATGGAGTTCCAATAGCATCTTGTCTTCTGTATCGTTTTCCAATAGAGTCTTTTTCATCATATTGACATTGGAAATCATATTTTAAACTATTGATAATTTCTCTCGCTTTTTCTGGTAATCCATCTTTTTTAGTTAATGGCATGACAGCAACTTTATAAGGAGCTAATGCATAAGGTAATGAAAGCACAACTCTTTCAGATCCATCTGCTAATGTTTCATTTTTTAATGAGTTGCTTAACACTGCAAGAAACATTCTATCTAAACCTACAGAAGTTTCAACAACATACGGGACATAGCTTTCATTCAATTCAGGATCGAAATATTGCATTTTTTTACCAGAATGATTTTCGTGTTGTTTTAAATCAAAATCAGTTCGTGAGTGAATACCTTCTAATTCTTTGAATCCCATAGGGAAGTCGAACTCAATATCGCATGCAGCATTTGCATAGTGTGCTAATTTGATATGATCGTGTAGTCTATATGCGCTATCGCCTAGCCCCAAAGCTTTATGCCATTTTACTCTAGTATCTTTCCAATATTCATACCACTTCATTTCTTCACCTGGGCGAACAAAGAATTGCATTTCCATTTGCTCAAACTCACGCATACGGAAAATGAATTGTCTAGCTACAATCTCATTTCTAAATGCTTTTCCAATCTGAGCAATACCAAATGGTATTTTCATTCTTCCTGATTTTTGAACATTCAAGAAATTAACAAAAATACCTTGTGCTGTTTCTGGACGAAGGTAAATAGTAGCTGCATCGCCTGCTACAGAACCTAATTCAGTTGAGAACATCAAATTAAACTGTCTTACTTCAGTCCAATTTTTTGAACCACTTATCGGACAAACAATTTCTAAATCTATAATTAATTGTCTTACACCTTCTAAATCATTGTTTTCTAGCGTTACACGCATTCTGTTTTCGATATCAGAAATTTTTTGTGTATTTCTAATAACGTTAGGGTTTGTAGCAATAAATTGAGCTTCATCGAATGCTTCACCGAATTTTTTTGAAGCTTTTTCTACTTCTTTATTGATTTTTTGTCTGATTTTCTCAATGTGTTCTTCGATTAGAACATCAGCACGGTATCTTTTTTTAGAATCTTTATTATCAATCAAAGGGTCGTTAAACGCATCAACGTGACCAGAAGCCTTCCATGTAGTAGGATGCATGAAAATAGCAGCATCAATACCTACAATATTTTCGTGCATCTGGGTCATTGATTTCCACCAATAAGTTTTGATATTATTTTTTAATTCCGATCCTAATTGACCATAGTCATAAGTCGCCGCTAAACCATCATATATTTCAGAGGATGGAAATACAAAACCATACTCTTTTGCGTGGGAAATTACTTCCTTTAATTTGTCTTCTCTTTGTTCCATAGCACAAATTTAATCAAGTGTTTCTAAATAAACTTTAGTTACAAATTTTTCATAAAAAAATCATTTGATTTTGATATAAAATATGTTTTTCAGTTACTTTAATTAATTTTGGTGTAATTAAATTTTTTAATATCAAAAATAGTTTAAAAAATAAAAAATTACTTATGAAAAAAACAATGACGATTATGCTTTTAAGCAGTTCAATAGCTGTTGCAAATGCTCAAAATAAAATTAAAAACACAACTGTTTTTAAGACAGATGTAGATTCTGTTTCCTATATTATTGGTAATATGATAGCAGGAAATGTTTCAAATGATTTACCAGAAGCAAATAAAGAAATGATTTTAAAAGGAATTTCTGATAAGTTATATGGAAAACCAGTTTTGTTATCAGACCCTTCAAATTCAGTTGTAAATCGTTTTTTTAAAAAGAAACAAGAAAGTCAACATGGCGAAAATAAGCTTGCCGGAGAAAAATTTTTATTGCAAAATAAAATAGATCCATCCATAACAGTAACACCTTCTGGTCTTCAATACAAAGTAATAACAATGGGTACAGGAGAAAAACCATCTTCTACTACGCGTGTTAAAGTTCATTATCATGGTACTACCATCGAGGGTAAAGTTTTTGATAGTTCTGTCAATCGTGGAGAACCAGCTACTTTTGGTTTAAATCAAGTTATACCTGGTTGGACTGAAGGATTACAATTGATGCCTGTTGGTTCTAAGTTTAGATTTTATATTCCACAAGAGTTAGCTTACGGAGCTAATACTCCTTCACAAGAAATCAAGCCTTATTCTGTATTAATATTTGATGTAGAACTTCTTTCAATTGAACAATAAGCATGTTTCGATTTAGCTTAATTATTTTCTTTTTTACAATATATTCTATTACTTTTTCGCAAGTATTGAAAGAGGGAGTATATGCAAGATTTTCAACTTCTAAAGGAAAAATTTTATTATACCTTGAAACTGAAAAAGCACCTATGACCTCTGCAAATTTTATTGCTTTGGCTGAGGGTAATTCGAATATTCTTGGTAAAGAATTTAAAGTACCTCTATATAATGGGGTTAAATTTCATCGAGTAATCAAGGATTTCATGATTCAAGGTGGAGATCCACAAGGTACGGGAGAAGGCGGTCCAGGGTATAAATTTTATGATGAGTTCCATCCTGATTTAAAACATGTCGGACCAGGTATTTTGTCAATGGCTAATTCTGGACCTAACACAAATGGTAGTCAATTTTTTATTACCCATGTTAAAACACCTTGGTTAGACAACAAACATAGTGTTTTCGGACATGTGATTGAGGGACAAAGTGTTGTTGATGCTATTCAACAAAATGATGTAATAGATAGTATTACAATATTACGTATTGGCAAAAATTATAAAAAATATAATCCGTCAAAAACATTTTTGAACTATTACACAAAAATTGAGGCAAAAAAATCAATTTTGACTGTGCATCAAGATCAAGCTAAAGCATTGTCTGAAGAGAAGTACAAAGAATTCTTTTTTGCGGAGGTTAAAAAGAAAATTAAAAATGATTTTTCTAAATCACTTTTTGGAAGAATTTCATTTCTTTTTAAATCTCCTAAGTTAATACAAACTGCATCTGGGTTAGTTTATGTTGTTCATAATTATGGAGATACTGCTAAGGTGAGGAAAGGAAATACAATTTCTTTACATTATACTGGAAAGTTATTTAATGATGAAAAGTTTGATTCTTCTTTAGATAGAAATCAAGCATTTGATATCAAATATAAAGAACAAGGACTTATTTCTGGTTTTGAAGAGGGATTATCAATTGTTGGCAAGAAAGGTAAAGTAACTTTGTATATACCATTTTTCATTGCTTACGGTAATAAATCTGTATCAATTATACCTGCTTATTCAGATTTGATTTTTGATCTTGACATTTTAGATATTAAATAAGATGTTTAAAAAAATAGACTTTAGTTCATTTAAAACCATTTTAATTTTTGGTCTTGCATTTAGATTATTAGCAGCTGTTTTCTCAGAGGGATATGGTATGCACGATGACCATTTTTTGACCATTGAAGCATCTTCGTCTTGGGCAAATGATTATGATTATAATGGTTGGTTACCCTGGTCTGAAACTTCTACGGGTAAACCAGAAGGTCATAGTTTTACTTATGTTGGTTTGAATTATTGTTTTTTTTCAATTTGTAAGTTAGTAGGTTTTATTGATCCAAAAGGACTAATGATTGTGAACCGAATATTTCATGCATTATTGTCCGTTTTAGTTATCTATTTTGGGATTAAGATTACACATAAAATATCAAATCGTAATAATGCTATTTTAGTGGGTTGGCTGCTCTCTCTTTTATGGTTAATGCCTTTCATGTCTGTTCGAAATCTTGTTGAAATGGTATCTATTCCATTTTTAATGTGGGGCACATGGTTTTTATTAAAAGATGATCGTATAAGCAATAAGAGTTTATTTGTCGCTGGACTTATGTGTGGTGTTGCTATTTCTTTCAGATATCAAATTGGTATATTTTCCATAGGGATCGCTACTTATTATTTGTTAAAAAAACAATGGAGAAATATCATCTTTTTTTCTTTGGGTAACATTGTAATGTTTACGTTAACTCAAGGTGTTGTTGACTTTATTATTTGGGGTTATCCTTTTGCTGAATTCTGGTCTTATGTGACTTATAATATGAATCAAGGGACTCAATATTTGCCAAACACTAATTATTTTATGTATTTCTATGTCTTATTTGGTGTGTTATTATTTCCATTTGGAATATTAATTGGTATTGGTTTTTTTAGAAGTTATAAAAGTTCAATGTTATTATTTATACCGACATTGTTCTTTTTGTTATTTCATACCTTTTATCCTAATAGGCAAGAACGCTTCATACTTTCAATATTACCTTTTTTTGTGATTTTAGGTGTTATTGGTTTTGAGAAATTAAAAGAACGTAATTTTTGGAAAGGATTTTGGAATGTCTCATTTCGTATTTTTTGGGTTTTAAATTTAGTTTTAGTTTGTTTTTTTACATTTATGTCAAGTAAATATTCTAGAATCAATGCAATGTATTCATTATATCATGAGCATAACCAACAACCCAAAATATTAATGGAAGGTTCAGGAGATGCTTCTGTTTCTTTAATGCCTAAATTTTATGCTAATAAATGGCATGCATCATTTATAGAAAAAACAACTTTAGACTCAATTCCCGATAATTTAGATTATATATTTTTTGCTGGAAAAGGAAATCTTCATAAGCGAATAAAACACTATCAGTTAAAATACAAAAGGTTACACCTACATAAAATCTGTGAACCAAGTTTGACTGACAAAATAGTTCATGATTTAAACCCAAGAAACGTAAATGAATATATAGAAGTTTGGAAAGTAAAATAAAAAAGAGGCATTAAGCCTCTTAATTTATAGTGAGTTTAATACGGCTTTAAAATCATCGTCAGTGAACCATTTTTTAGCTCTTTCACCAATATTTTTTCCTCTTTCAGCTTGTTTATTTTCTTTAAAACATTTCATGCTTTCGATAACTGCCAATCGTAAGAATTCTTTCTCTTTATCATTTAAATTATCAATGTTTGTGATTAATTCAAAAGCACGCTGGTTTTCATTCCAAATTGTGTTTGCACCAGGAACATCTTTGTTTTGAAATCTGCAAGCAGCATCCATAAATCGTGTAGATACATCATCTGGGAATATAGATAATAGTTTTTTACAATAATCTTGAGCTTTTTTATAATTCTTTGATACATATTCATTTATAGTGTTTTCGATAATTGAGCTTTTTAATTCGAATATGAAATCTTTTTCTTTATCATAGACTTCGTGAGTTTTATCTTTTTTAATGCACTTTGCCATAAAACCGATACAATCTTTATAAGCATTTTTATACATTTCGTCTTGATCGTTCATTTGGGAAATTTTGTATAAAGCTTTTGCGGTCCACAAGTATGCGTATGGGTCATTTTTAGTATCATCCTTCAAGGTGTACTTTTCTGCTTTTGCAGCAAGTTTTTTATAATTTCCATCTACATAAAGGATTAACAGATCATTGTATAGAGGTGGTTGAGCATAAAATTTCGCTACACTTAATAAGACAATTAACAATAAAATATATTTTTTCATAAGGTTTTATAATTTGATTTCGAAAATAGAAATTTATTAAATTTTGTGGTTATTTATTCGACACTCTTTATTAACAATTCTAAAATAGATATAGCAGCTTCGGGGATTTTTGTTCCTGGTCCAAATATTCCAAATACTCCTTTTTCGTATAAGAAATCGTAGTCTTTAACAGGTATTACTCCACCAGCTATGACCATAATATCTTCCCTTTCGTATTTTTTGAGTTCTTCAATTACAGCGGGAATTAAAGTTTTATGTCCTGCGGCTAATGAACTTACTCCTAATATATGTACATCATTTTCAATTGCTTGTTTTGCCACTTCTTCTGGTGTTTGAAAAAGTGGGCTGATATCGACATCAAATCCCATGTCTGCGAATGAAGTAGCAATCACTTTTGCTCCGCGGTCATGACCATCTTGTCCCATTTTTGCAACTAAAATCCTGGGTCTTCTACCTTCTAATTCAGCAAATTTATCTGCCAATGTGATGGCTTTTTGAAATGATTCATTTTTCATAATTCCTTTTGCGTATACTCCTTGTATACTGTGTGTTTTGGCTTGGTATCTTCCGAATACATTCTCTAATGCTGAAGATATTTCTCCTAGAGTCACTCTTTCTCGGGCGCAATCAATTGCTCCTTCTAGTAAATTTCCTTCACCAGTTTTTGCAATTTTTTCTAACAAGTTTAATTTTTCTACTACCAAACTTTGATTCCGAGTTGCTTTTATATCTGATAATCTTTTTAATTGTGATTCACGTACAGCAGTATTATCAATTTCTAAGGTTTCAATTTCTGTTTCACTTTCAAACTGGTATCGATTTAAACCAACTATAATTTCTTCAAATGAATCAATTTTTGCTTGTTTTGTTGTCGCTGCCTCTTCAATTCTCATTTTAGGTATACCTGCTTCAATTGCTTTGGTCATGCCTCCAAGAGATTCTATTTCTTGAATCAGTTCCCACGCCTCTTGACACAGTTGTTCTGTAAGTGCTTCTATTTTTTCACTTCCTTGAGCGGGGTCTATTGTTTTTGTTATTCCAATTTCATGTTCAATATATAATTGTGTGTTTCGTGCAATTCGTGCTGAGAAATCGGTTGGAAGTGCAATAGCTTCGTCTAGTGAGTTCGTATGAAGAGATTGGGTTCCACCCATAATGGCACTTAATGCTTCAATGCACGTGCGAGCAACATTGTTAAACGGATCTTGTTCAGTTAATGACCAACCTGAAGTTTGACAATGAGTTCTTAAAGCCATTGATTTTTCTTTCGTTGGATTAAATTCTTTTACAACTTTCGCCCATAACAGTCTTCCGGCTCTTAATTTCGCTATCTCTATTAATGGGTTCATTCCGATGCCCCAGAAAAAGCTTAATCTCGGTGCGAAGTCATCAATGTTTAGTCCAACCTTTAAACCAGCACGAATATATTCCATTCCGTCTGCTATAGTGTATGCTAATTCTTGTGCAGCGGTTGCGCCTGCTTCGTGCATATGATATCCCGAAATTGAAATAGAATTAAATTTCGGCATATGTTTAGTGGTGTAAGCAAAAATATCTGCAATGATTTTCATTGAAGGAGTAGGAGGGTAGATATAAGTGTTTCTTACCATAAACTCCTTTAAGATGTCATTTTGAATGGTGCCAGATAATAAGTCTTGGGAAACTCCTTGTTCTTCTGCAGCAACGATAAAAAACGCTAATACAGGAATTACGGCGCCGTTCATAGTCATAGAGACACTCATTTGATCTAGCGGAATATCTTGAAAAAGAATTTTCATATCCTCAACCGAATCAATAGCAACTCCAGCTTTTCCGACATCTCCAATTACACGTGGGTGATCCGAATCATATCCTCTATGTGTAGCTAAATCAAAAGCAACGGAAAGTCCCTTTTGTCCAGCCGCGAGATTACGTTTGTAAAAAGCATTTGATTCTTCAGCAGTCGAAAAGCCAGCATATTGACGAATGGTCCAAGGTTTTGAAGTATACATAGAAGCATAAGGTCCACCTAAAAATGGGGCATAACCTGAAACTGAATTGCTATGTGGAAAAGAAGTTGTTTTTTCTGTATTTATTTTTGTTTTCCAGTCAATTGAACTAAAATCTATTTTTTTCTTCATAACATTAAGCAATTTCTCTTTCTAAAATTAGTTGTGGAATATCTAAAAACGATGTTAAAAACGATGAATTCCAAGTGTTTTCTATTTCAATCGGGTTTTGAAATGCATTAATTCCAACTAGCAAATGTTCTTTTGTTTTTAGCTTATTGATTCTACTTTTTCTTGTTTTTAAAATAGATATTTTTAACTTTTCTTTACCTGATTCATTATCAATACCTTCTTTTTCTTCAATTTCATTAAATAAATTCCAAGAGGCATCTGCAAGTGTGTGAATGTATTGATTGATGTATTTTGCTCCTGAAAAAGGGTTTGCGCTAAAATGGATTTTTCCTTCCTCTTTCAAAAGATTCGAAATATTTATTGCCATTCTAGCGGTAAACGTATTCTCTTGTTTCTCGAATAATTTATCATACGGCAAAACGATAATTTGATCTACATTTCCAATTACAGCGGAAAGCACCTCAGTTGTTTGACGCAATAAGTTGGTGTGTTGATCTTTACAAGATTTGTTAACAAATCCAGTTTTTGCAGTTAGGTAAATTTCTTGTTGTAAGTTATAGCTCCGAAAAAGTTGATTTAGTAGAATACGTATCGCTTTAAATTTTGCAATTTCAAGCAGTAGGTTGTTTCCTATACCCATTTCAATGTGAATAGTATTGAATTCAATTTCTGTAATACTTTGATTGATTTTCGCTAATAGATAAGCGAGTTCTTCAGAACAGTTTCCGCCAATTGCATGAATATTATAACTTGAAATAAACAGATTTTTGTCATATTCCTTTTCTGAGTTTATGAAAATTCGTTTGTGTTTATATTGTTTTTTAAATGATAGAATTTGATTCCCTTGTGCTTCATTTTTAATCTTGAAATGAAGATCGATGTATTCAACCGCAATTTCTTCGAGCAAAACCTCTAGGTCAACATCTGTTTCTGTATCGAATGAAAAGGTAATTGCATTTGCACCGAAATTCAATACTTGAAGCGCTTCTTTGTTTGCTTCTTTACAATTTGTATCAGTGATTATAATTTCATAACCAACTTCCCAATCACTAATATGTTTATCGTTTTCAATATGAATAGTTGGATAGTTCTCAGGTGTAATTGAGATAGTAAGATTTTCTATCTCGTCATCGAATTCAAAACTTTCAGTTGAATTTGCTTTTTTAAGTTCATTTGCAATTTGTTCTTTCCATTGTTCAATTGGAATAATGGGAAATGCTTCGAGTTGAAATTTCATATATTACGGTTGTTCTTAATCAAATTTACATTAAATAGATATTGATAAAAGATTTATTTCAAAAAATTTAAAACAATTTTATGTTTGAATGGTTAATAAATACCGTTAGATTGTTTAGAGAAAATCCCAAATAATTCATCTAAATCGTCGTATATTTGTCCCACATTTAAAGCAGTATAAAATGAGTGCATTTTCTGAAAGACACATTGGCTCAAATGATGCCGAAAAACAAGCGATGTTAGCTAAAATTGGAGCGAACTCAATTGCAGAATTAATAGACAAAACGATTCCTGCACCTATCCGTTTAGGTAGAGAATTAAACGTTTCTGATGCGTTAACTGAGCAGGAATATTTATCACACGTAAATAAATTAGGTGCAAAAAATAAAGTTTTCAAGTCTTACATTGGTTTAGGGTATAATGATACGATTACACCATCTGTTATTTTGAGAAATGTTTTAGAAAATCCAGGATGGTATACTGCATATACTCCGTATCAAGCAGAAATTTCACAAGGTCGTTTAGAGGCGTTGTTGAATTTCCAAACCATGATTTTGGATTTAACAGGAATGGAAATTGCAAATGCATCTTTATTGGATGAAGCTACTGCTGCGTCTGAAGCGATGATCATGTTGTATAATTCTCGTTCTAGAAATGACATTAAAGAAGGAAAAAATAAATTCTTCGTTTCTGAATTTTGTTTTCCTCAAACCATAGACGTTGTTCAAGGTAGAGCAGCTAATTTAGGAATTGAATTAGTTATTGCTGATCCTGAAACATTTGCTTTTGATGCTACTTTCTTTGGTGCATTAACTCAATATCCAGATGCATTAGGTCGCGTTCAAGATTTAGGAGCATTCACTTCAAAAGCTCACGAAGCTGGTGTGAAAGTAGCTGTAGCTGCTGACATTATGTCTCTAGTATTATTAAAGTCTCCAGGAGAATTAGGTGCTGATGTAGTTTTAGGTTCTGCACAACGTTTTGGTGTTCCAATGGGTTATGGTGGTCCTCATGCTGCTTTCTTTGCTTGTAAAGATGAGTTCAAAAGAACGATTCCAGGGCGTATTATCGGTGTTTCAAAAGATGCAGATGATAATTTAGCTCTTCGTATGGCTTTACAAACTCGTGAGCAACATATTAAACGAGATAAAGCAACTTCTAATATTTGTACAGCACAAGCTTTATTAGCTGTAATGGCAAGTATGTATTCTGTTTATCACGGACCAAATGGGTTAAAAGAGATTGCAACTGATATTCACAGCAAAGCGGTTACTGTTGCAAACGAATTGAAAAATTTAGGATATACAGTTAAATCTGATGCTTATTTCGATACTATTTGGGTTGAATTACCTTCAACTGTTTCTGTTGCAACCTTAAAATACCAAACAGAAGCAAACGAAATCAATTTACGTTATGTGAATGATTCACATGTAACTATTAGTTTTGGTGAATCTATTACAACCGAAGATTTAAATACGTTAGTGCGTGTATTTGCGCAAATAGCAGTTAAAACAAACAATGCTTTTGAAAAAACAACAGCAACTACTTTAACAACAAACCACTTACGTACGGATGCAATTTTAACACATCCAACATTCAATACCCATCATTCTGAATCTCAAATGATGCGTTATTTGAAACGTTTAGAAAATAAAGATTTGTCATTGGTTCACAGCATGATTCCATTAGGATCTTGTACGATGAAATTAAATGCTGCATCTGAATTGATGCCAATTACTAATCCTAATTTCGCTAATATGCACCCTTTCTGTCCTGTTGAACAAGCAGAAGGTTACCACGAAATGTTCCGCGAATTAGAAAAAGATTTGAGTGAATGTACAGGTTTTGCTGGTGTTTCATTACAGCCGAACTCTGGTGCACAAGGAGAATATGCAGGTTTAATGGTAATTAAAGCATATCATGAATCTCGTGGTGATTTCAATCGTAAACATATGATTATTCCTTCATCTGCTCATGGTACAAACCCTGCGTCTGCTGTAATGGCTGGATTTGAAGTGGTTGTAACTGGTTGCGATGAAAATGGAAACATTGATATCGATGCATTGAGAGAAAAAGCAGTTGAATTAAAAGATACTTTAGCTGGATTAATGGTAACGTATCCATCTACACACGGTGTATTTGAAGAAGGTATTCGAGAAATTACTGCGATCATTCACGAAAATGGTGGTCAAGTATATATGGATGGCGCAAACATGAATGCTCAAGTTGGATTAACAAATCCAGGAAACATTGGGGCAGATGTTTGTCACTTAAACTTACACAAAACATTTGCTATTCCTCACGGTGGTGGTGGTCCAGGTATGGGACCAATCGGAGTAGGAGCACATTTGATTCCTTTCTTACCAGGAAGTCCATTAATTAAAGCGGGTGGTGAAAAAGCGATTCATGCTATTTCTGCTGCACCTTACGGAAGTGCTTTGATCTTATTGATTTCTTATGGCTATATCAAAATGTTAGGAGCAAAAGGATTGAGAGAATCTACAGAAAATGCAATTTTAAACGCAAACTACATTGCTGCTGAATTGAAAAATCATTATCCAATTTTGTATACAGGATCGAATGGTACTGTAGCGCATGAATTGATTTTAGATTGCCGTGAATTCAAGAAAACTGCAGATGTTGAGGTAGCTGATATGGCGAAACGTTTAATCGATTTCGGTTTCCATGCGCCAACTGTATCTTTCCCAGTAGCTGGAACATTGATGATTGAGCCAACAGAAAGTGAAGACAAAGCTGAATTAGACCGTTTCATTGAGGCGATGATTAAAATCAGAAAAGAAATCGCTGAAATAGAAAACGGACACGCTGATAAAGAAAATAACTTGTTGAAAAATGCACCGCATACAGCAGATTGTATTATCAATAAAAACTGGAATTATCCATACACTCCGCAAGAAGCTGTTTATCCAGTAGCTTACTTAAAAGAGTTTAAATATTGGGTGCCTGTTCGCCGTGTGGACAATGCTTTCGGAGATAGAAACCTAGTTTGTTCTTGTCCAAGTGTTGAAAGTTATATGAATGTGTTAGAAGCGTAGGCTTCGATAAGTTGTTGTGACACTTTTTTGTCACATTGAGCTTGTCGAAATGTGACTTAAATATTCAAAAAAAGGGAGAATGAAATGTTCTCCCTTTTTGTTTTATATAACATTATAATTTTCTACTCCCCCTCAAATACACTCGATACGCCCACAATCCTGGTAAACCTAAAATGACAATTAAAGCAAGAATGTATCCTTTAGGTAGTAAATAGAAATCAATCACTCCTAGTTTTTCTAACTGTTCTTTATCAGCGCCAATTCCCAAGAAATAGGAAAGACTGATATTTGCTTTTTCTTTCCAAGTTTTCATTCCTAATTGAAAAACGATTTCGCCATCAAATAAGTTGATGGGGAATAGGAAAAAGATACAGCAAGAGATGATTACTCCTAGCGCAAATACAAACCAAGGGTTTTGTAGTTTTTGTTTCATAGTGGTTTTTATTTCATTAGTTTATCACCTCCCTTAATCCCTCCTCAAGGAGGGAAAATGAGCAGAATTTAATTTTTATTTTCTTAATGTTATTCTAAAAGTAGTTCCTTTATCTGGTTCCGAATGTAGAACAAATACATTTCCTTTGTGGTATTCTTTAATGATGCGTTTTACCAAAGAAAGGCCAAGTCCCCAACCGCGTTTTTTGGTAGTAAATCCCGGTTTGAAAATGGTTTTAAACTGGTTATGAGGTATTCCTTTTCCTGTGTCCTGTATGTCGATGTGAACTTCGTTTTCAGTAGTGTGTATGTCTATTTTTAATTGCCCTTCGGTTTCCATAGAGTCAACAGCATTTTTGCAAATATTTTCAATTACCCACTCAATTAGTGCAGGATTATGTGGAACTAATATTTCCGAGGAAGTTGACGAAAATTCAAATCCTATTTTACTCGAAACACGTGTTTTCAGGTAATTAAAAACAGTGGAAACCGTTTGATTAATGTCTTTATTTTCCAGCTGTGTTGAAGATCCAATTTTCGAAAAACGATTAGCAACTTGTTCTAAACGAGCTACGTCTTTTTGCATTTCTGAGGCAATTGAAGGATCCAGATCTATGCTTTCTAAATATTGTACCCAAGCCAACAAAGAGGAGAGTGGTGTTCCCAATTGATGAGCTGTTTCTTTAGCCATACCAGCCCAAACTTGATTTTGTTCTGCTTTACGGAATGTGTTCAAAATTAGATAACCAACAAAAATAAATAGAGTAAAAATGATGAATTGAATATATGGAAAAAATTGTAATTGTTTTAACTCGGGACTATCATCGTAATATAGTAAACTATTTTGTTTTGAACTAAATATAATTGGTATTGGATTGTTATTTTTCTTTAATCGGTTGATGTGTTCAGAAATCTTTTGAGTTGATATACCTGGAATATTTGATGCGATCATTTCTTTATTTTCGGCATTTACTAAAAGTACAGGAACAGCACCTTTATTGGTTTTTAATTCTTTATTAAACGCTTTGATTAAGGAGTCACGGTTATTTTCTAGTTTTGTGATTTCTTTAGAATCTGTATAAGCACAAATTATTGTCCAATTTTTATCAATTTCTATGCTGATTTGATTTTTCCATGAGTTTGCAATGTGAATCAAACGCTTGTTAAATAAAATTCTTAGCACACTATCTTTTTGATGAATGTGTTGTTTTTTGAAGTCATTATAATCAAAACCTAAATTTTTAAATTCACTAACTTCTTTACTTTGGTTATCATAGAGTATTACTGGAATATTTACATTATTTCCAATAATTTTAAATGGAAGTTCATAATCAGGCATATTATTTCCATCAATGGGTTTTAGAATTTGTTTGATAGCCAATGCCCAAAGCTCCATTTTATCTTTTTCTAGGTCTCTGAGTTGAGTAAATGTCTGATTTGTAAGCTGAACCAATTCGGCTTTTTTCTTGATTGCTTCTGCCCATTGAGTTACACGATAACGCTCTCGAATGCTTACTTTCTGTACAATCGTATTAGAAAAATATAAGGATAGTGCTATCAAAATCAATGCAATTGATAATAATCCAATTTTCCAACGTTGTTTTTTAGAATACAGATTCATAGTAAGGTAGTCTGTTCAAAGATAAATAAAAATAATCCGTATAGAATTAAGCATAAATAAAACCCTCAATCAGTGAACTTAAATCGTATTTTATTTGTTGCAATTAGTGAGTAAAGTCGTAAATTTGGTTTAAATTTTTTAGAAAACACAACATGAGTTTATTAACAGTAGGAAGCGTTGCCTTTGACGCAATAGAAACACCTTTCGGTAAAACAGATAAAATTATAGGTGGAGCAGGAACATACATTGCATTATCATCTTCATTTTTCAAAAAAAATCAAAACATAGTTTCAGTTGTAGGCGGTGATTTTCCACAAGAAATGTTGGACTTGTTGTCGAGCAAAGGAGTTGATTTAAATGGTTTACAAATCAAAAAAGACGAGAAAACGTTTTTTTGGTCAGGTAAATACCATAATGATATGAACACCCGTGATACGTTGATTACAGAATTGAACGTATTAGAAAATTTTGATCCAATTATTCCAGCTGAATATCAAGGGACAGAATATTTAATGTTAGGGAATTTAAGTCCGCAAGTACAACGTGCAGTAATAGAGCGTTTGACAGAAAGACCAAAATTAATCGCTATGGATACCATGAATTTTTGGATGGATATCGCATTGGATGAATTGAAAAAAACGATGGCATTGGTGGATGTGTTAATCATCAATGATGAGGAAGCAAGACAATTGTCAGGTGAAAGTTCATTGGTAAAAGCTTCAAAAGTGATTCGTTCATTTGGTCCAAAATACTTGATTATTAAAAAAGGAGAACACGGAGCGTTGTTATTCCATGAAGATAAAGTTTTCTTTGCACCGGCATTACCATTAGAAGAGGTATTCGATCCAACAGGTGCAGGAGATACGTTTGCAGGTGGATTTATGGGCTTCCTTGCTAGTACAGATGATATTTCTTTTGAAAATATGAAACGTGCTATCATTGCTGGTTCTGCATTAGCATCTTTTTGTGTTGAGAAATTCGGAACACAACGTTTGGAAGAAATTAACCAACAAGACCTTGACAATAGAATTCAAGAGTTTGTTGCGTTATCAAATTTTGAAATGGTATATCAAGCAAATTAATATTTTTATTCTTTCTCCCTTTTAATACTGAGGTTCTCGAAGTGGAGGGAGGATTGAGGAGGGTGACTTCCTTTGACTCTAACTAAATCAATTATGGAAAAGAAAGATTTCGTAGTAAAATTACAAGGATTAACTTCAACAGAAGACGTATTATCTGTATCACGCGATGTCAATGAATTACGTTCGCAATTTGAAGATTTTTGTTTAGAAGAAGAACGTAAAAAGCAAGTTGCCTTGTTGGAAGCTCAGGCAAATGGTGAACAAGTAGAATTTGTAAATGAGCCAGATGCGATAAAAGAAGAATTTTATGCGATTTATACTGAGTACAAGGAAAAAAGAAATAAAATAGTTTCTGAACAAAAGCTAGAGCAGGAGACGAACCTTCGTAAGAAAAAACATTTAATCGAAAGATTGAAAGAGTTAATTGCAAATGAAGAAAATATTGGCGCTGCAGTTAGTACATACAAGGAGATTCACGAATCGTGGAAAGTTGTTGGAGAGATTCCACGAGAGAAACGTCAAGACATTCATTCTGAGTATTCTAAATTATTAGAATCATTCTTTTTTAATTTAAAGATTTATAAAGAATTAAAAGATCATGATTTTAAACGAAATTTACAGTTAAAGAAAGAAATTATTCAGAAAGTAGAGACTTTGTTTCAATCTGAAAATATCAAAGAATTAGAAGCACAAATCAAATTATATCAAAATGAATTTGATGAGGTAGGTCCAGTTGCTAGAGAGCTTTGGGAAGAAATTAAGGAACAGTATTGGACTGCTGTAAAAGCGGTTTATAAAAAGATCAGTGAATTTTATGAATTAAGAAAATCAGCACAACGAGAAAATATTGACAAAAAACAGGCGTTAGTTGCAGGTGTTGAATTGCTTACACAACAAGTAGATACATTTCAAACTACCAAAGATTGGGAGAACGCTACACAAACGCTTTTAGGTTTACAAGAAACATGGAAAACAGTTGGTATTGGACCAAAAAAGGAAAATGAAGAAATTTGGGTTTCATTCAGAGGTGCTTGTGATGCTTTCTTTGAAATGAAAAGAGCATTTTATCAAGTTATTAGGGAAAAATTTGATGTAATTGCTGAAAAGAAACAAGCGATTATTAACAAATTGGAACTGTTGAAAGATAGCACTGATTGGAAAGTTACTACTGAAAAAGTTCTACGTTTACAGGAAGATTGGAAAAAATTAGGAAGTGCTGGTCAGCGAAACGAACAAAAACTTTGGAGAGAATTTAGAAGTTTGTGTGATGCATTTTTTGATAATAAAAAGAAACATTTTGAAAATGAGGACAAAACTAATGTGGAAAATTTAGAATTGAAAAAAGCATTAGTTACTGAAATTGAATCTTATGTAGTAAGTGAAGATAAGCAACAAGTGATTCAAGATTTGAAAGCATTTGCGAATCGTTTCAATGCAATTGGTAAAGTTCCTTTTAAAGAAAAAGATGCTATATATCAATCTTATAAAAAAGCAATTGAAGCACACTATACGAAAATCAAATTGGAAGGTGAGGAGAAAGCAAAAGTGTTGTTCGAAGCACATTTAGATACCTTGAAAGCAAATCCAAATGCTTCTAAATTGATTGAAAAAGAACGTCGTGATTTAGAACAGCAAATTACCAAACAACAACAAGAGATTACTCAATTGGAAAACAACCTTGGATTTGTATCTCGTTCGAAGGCAGGTGATGCATTACGAAAAGATGTCGAACACAAAATTTCAATTGCGAAAAATAGAATTAAGGATATGAAAAATAAAATTAAGTTATTGACTATAAATGAATAAGTCTATCAATATTTTCTTGGTTTTATCTATAATTCCTGCCATTGCTTTTTCGATAGTAGTGGGATTTGACATCTCCATTGAATTTTTAAGAACCAGTGGAAAGTTTATTCCTTATCAGAAAACGATTTTTGCTTCTTTTGCCGCTTTGTTTTTTTTAATGGGGATTAGAAGAACTTCAAAACGTTGGTCAGGTATTCGTATGGTGAATCAAATTGCCAAGTTTCAATGGAATGAACCTATTGACAGACAACGAGTAACGCAAGTAAATTTATACTTGATTATTGAAGCAGTGATTCATTTTATGGTTTCATTGGTATTTTTAATTTTAACCCCAAAATCGATTTGGATATCTTGTGTGTTTTTTGCATTGGGTTTAGATCACTTGATTTTTTGTATTGTTGGAAATGTCAAAAAACTATGGCGTGTTGGTGTTACTAATAAGGCCGTTGTAGTAGCTGATAGAGATTTTAAAGTATTGTATTTTTCTGGATTAAGAAAGGTCTCCGTTCATCAACAAAGTATCTTTTTTGATTATATTAAAGAATTACAATTATCTTTTCCAATACAATCAATTAAACCTGAAAATAGACAATCATTTGTAGCCCAACTCGAAGAAAAAGTCGATCGAGATAAGGTTTTCTTTTCTGAAAGTTTTAAAGATTTTAAATAAGAAAGGCTACCGAAAGGTAGCCTTTTTATGTTGTGGTTGATTTTTCTAAAAATTAGGAGATAAATCGTGGCTTTTATAGAAGTCTTCGATGTATTTTACTGCTTCGTCGGCTGTATCTACTATTTTGAATAAATTCAAATCTTCAGCTGAAATATTTGCTTCTTGTTCAAGCATTTGTTCCTTTATCCACTCTATTAAACCATCCCAGTAACTATGACCAATAAGCACAACTGGACGTTTGTTGATTTTCTTTGTTTGAATTAAAGTTAATGCTTCAAATAATTCATCTAAGGTACCAAGTCCACCTGGTAAAATCACAAAGCCTTGCGCATATTTTACAAAAATTACTTTACGTACAAAAAAGTAATCAAACTCTAAATTATGTTCTTGGTCGATGTAAGGATTATGATTTTGTTCAAAAGGTAAATCGATGTTTAGTCCTACAGATCTTCCTTTTCCTTCTTGAGCTCCTTTATTTCCAGCTTCCATAATACCAGGTCCTCCACCAGTGATGATTCCGTATCCTGCTTGAGTTAATTTCAGTGCTACTTCAACACCTAATTGATAATATTTATTTTCTGGTTTTGTACGTGCCGATCCAAAAATGGAAATACAAGGTCCAATTTTGGACATGCGTTCATACCCCTCCACAAATTCTGACATTATCTTGAATATGGCCCAGCTATCGTTTGTCTTGATATCTGTCCAATCTTTTCTAGTTCTGTTCATGATCGTATTTTTAAACAAGACGTATAAATTACATCTTGGTTGTATAACGAAGTAATTTAAGAATTTGTTTCGAGTATTAAATTATCTTTTATGATTTTTTAAGAGTGACTTAATATAGGGTGCAGTTTGAGAACGTGAATTTTTCTGCTTTGCCATCTCTTCTGGTGTACCAAAAAATAAAATTTCCCCACCATTTTTACCGCCTTCCGGACCTAAATCTATCAGATAATCAGCTACTTTTATGATGTCTAGGTTATGTTCAATGACTAAGACTGAGTTTCCTTCATCAACCAACTTTTGTAGTACAATTAACAAAAGTCTAATGTCTTCAAAGTGAAGACCAGTTGAAGGTTCGTCTAAAATATAAATTGTCTTTCCAGTACCTCTTTTAGCTAATTCAGTGGCCAATTTAATTCGTTGTGCCTCACCACCTGATAGAGTAGTGGAAGCTTGTCCTAATTTTACATATCCTAAACCTACTTTTAGTAAAGTTTCTAAAATTCGATGAATCTTAGGAACTTTGTCAAAGAATTGCGTGGCTTCTTCGATTGTCATTTCTAGAACATCACTTATTGATTTTCCTTTGAAACGCACCTCTAATGTTTCACGATTATATCTTTTTCCATTACACGCATCGCAATTGACATACACATCAGGTAGAAAGTTCATTTCAATTACTTTTACACCACCACCACCACAGGTTTCACAACGTCCACCAGCAACATTAAAAGAAAATCTTCCTGGTTTATAACCTCTAATTTGAGATTCAGGTGCAGAAGCAAATAACGTTCTGATTTCTGTAAATAAACTGGTGTAAGTCGCAGGATTTGATCTTGGTGTACGTCCGATTGGACTTTGATCAATTTCGATTACTTTATCTAAATGTTCTAATCCTTCGATTTTTTCGTAGGGCATTGGTTTTTTTACCCCTTTGAAAAAGTGTGCATTTAAAATAGGGTAAAGTGTTTGATTTATGAGTGTTGATTTACCACTGCCAGAGACACCAGTTACGCAAGTTAATGTTCCTAAAGGAATTGAAATAGAAACGTTTTTTAAATTATTTCCCGTAACACCTTTTAAAGCTAAGAAATTTCCTGTTCCAGATCGACGAGTTTTTGGAATTTCAATTTCTTTTTTTCCTAATAGATATTCAGTTGTTAATGAGTTGGTGGTTTTTAAATCTTTGAAATTACAAGCGTTTAATATTTGACCACCATGAACACCGGCACCTGGTCCAATATCTACGAAAAAATCAGCTGCTTCTATCATTTCTTGATCATGTTCAACTACAATCACAGAGTTTCCTCGATCACGAAGATTTTGTAAAGATTGTATCAGTTTTGTATTATCTCGTTGATGTAGTCCGATACTTGGTTCATCAAGTACATATAAAACATTCATCAATTCAGCGCCTATTTGAGTTGCTAAACGAATACGTTGAGCTTCTCCACCGGATAAACTTCCAGCAGGTCTGTTTAATGCAAGATAATTTAATCCAACTTGTAATATAAAACTCAAACGTGATTTAATTTCTTTTAAAATTTCTGTAGCAATAATTTTTTGAGCAGAAGACAATTTTTCTTCTATTTGTTCAAACCATGTATACAGCTCTTCTATATCCATTTTGGCTAAATCGCCAATGTTTTTATTATCAAGAACAAAATATAAAGATTCTTTTTTTAAACGAGCTCCATTACACGAAGGACATATTACTTTATTCATAAAAGTTTGTGCCCAACGTTGTATGCTTGCGTTACCCTCGTCTGAATGTCTTGTTATGAAATTTATTATTCCTTCAAAGGTTATTTTTTGATATTTCTTTTGGTATTCAATTCCTTCATTTCCGTATAAAATGATTTGAAGTATATCATTTGGTATTTTTTCAATAGGGGAGTCTAAACTTAAGTCTTCTCTATTGAGAATCGTTTGTAATTTTTCAAAAATCCAAGTTTTTTTATATTCTCCTATTGGAATAATCCCTCCTTTTTTGATGCTTTTAGATGTGTCAGGAATTATTTTGGTTACATCTGCTTCTGTTACCTCTCCTAATCCATTACAATGTTCACAAGCGCCATAAGGAGAGTTAAAAGAAAATAAGTTAGGTTCTGCTTCTTGGTAACTAATACCAGTTGAGGGACACATTAATAATCTACTAAAATGTCTTAATTCATTTGTTTCAAAATCAAGAATGGATATAGTTTTGTCTCCATGCTTCATTCCTGTTACAACAGAATCATAAACTCTTTTTCGGTCTATGTTTTGAATATGAAGTCTATCGACAACGATTGATATATCATGAATTTTATACCTATCTAATTGCATTCCAGGTGTTATATCTACTACCTGGCCATCAATCATTACTTTAGAGAACCCCATTTTTGAAATCTGTTCAAAAAGCTCTCTATAATGTCCTTTCCTACCACGAATTTTAGGAGCGAGGATACTGATTTTTTTTTCTTTGTATTGTTCTAAAATTAAATCAACGATTTGATCATCCGAATATTTAATCATTGCTTCTCCTGTATTGTAAGAGATGGCTATTCCAATTCGTGCATACAATAACCTTAGAAAATCGTAAATTTCAGTGATGGTGCCTACCGTTGATCGAGGTGATTTTGAAACAGTTTTTTGTTCTATAGAAATTACTGGGCTTAATCCGTTTATTTTATCTACATCTGGTCGCTCTAAATTTCCTAAAAATTGTCTAGCATATGCAGAGAAAGTTTCAATGTACCTACGCTGACCCTCTGCAAAAATAGTATCGAATGCTAAAGATGATTTTCCAGAACCAGAAAGACCAGTAAAAACAACTAATTTATTACGTGGAATAGTGAGATCAATATTTTTTAAATTATGTTCGCGAGCACCAAAGATTTCAATATTGTTTTCCACGAGGTTTGATTTTAGTAGTTATGGTATGGTTTCAAATTTTCTGTATTTAAAGGTAACAATAAAGTATAGTATTTGTTTTTGATTGTCAGTTTGGTTGTTTTAATCCATGGATTTAATTTTCGGAGAATTTTAAAATTTATTCCTTTAGTTAAAGCCCATTCGGATAAATTCGATATAGATTTTTTGATTTGTATTGGATTAACTTTTAAGGGAGGATAACGTTGTACAAAAGGGATATTAAATCCATATTTTTCTGGATTTTCTAATATAAGTTTTATTGCTAATATTCTAAAAACATACCTTGCAGTTTCATCATTTTGCTCCAGATCAAAGTAACTTTTAGCATTTTGCCAAGTTTTGTCTTTTAAAATTCCATGTATTCCACGGTTATATGAAGCAGCGGTTAATATCCAATCATTCAATGCATGGTTTGCTTTTTTCAAATAATCACACGCTGCAATAGTACTTTTGAATACATCTAAACGTTCATCAACCTCTTCATTCATTGTAAGATTAAATTCTTTTGCAGTAAATGGCATAAATTGCCAAAAACCTTGTGCTCCAACATTACTAATTGCCTTTTCAACAAGAGCACTTTCAATTACAGCTAGGTATTTGAAGTCTGGATGTATATTTGATTTTTTTAAAAGTTTTTCCAACAAGGGAAACCACCTATGTGACCGTTTTATAATTAAACTTGTGGATGATTGAAAGTAAGTATTAACTAAAATTTCTCTGTCTAGTCGTTCTCGTATATCCCAATCTTTCAGAATTATTCTTTCTCCTGCAAAATACATTTCTTCAGGAATAGGAGGTAGTGTATTTTGTGTTTTCGATTCTTTTGTTTGAATTTTTTTATCAATCTTTTGATTACATGCATTAAAGAATAGTGACAATGTAAAAACTGTCAAAATAGATTTATAATGAAACATGTTAAGGTTGTTTGTATTTAAGAGTTATTCTATATAATGGTAAAAAAACCAATAAAAAGAAACCTACAAATAAAGCAACAGGAATATAGTTTTTGTTTAAAGTTAAGTGAATCATTAGTAATGAAATACCAGATGCAAGAATACTTATCCCAGTAAATAAGTACCATACTTGTCTGTCTTTCAAACCTGCATATACCAAATGATGCGTTGTATGATCTTTTCCTCCAACCATTGGAGATTGTCCTCTTCTAAGACGATTTATAACAACTGTTAATGTGTCAGAAGCGGCAGGTGTAAAAGCTACTAAACAAATTGCGAAACCGGTCCATGATGGTGCAACACCGTTAGTACCTACATTCCATAAATTGTGAGTAGTTACAAAAGCTACAAAAAGCCCAATGAATTGACTACCAGCATCACCCATAAATAATTTTGAAGGGTTTACATTGTAATAAAGAAAACCACACAATGCTCCAATTACTGCTACAATTGAGATTGAACTGATATCAAAATGAAAACCTTCAACCATAAATCTTGAAGTAAGAGATGTTCCTAGAATGAACAAACAAACAGTTCCAGTTATACCGTCCATATTATCTAGCATATTCAATGAATTCATTAGAATAATTACCCATGAAATTGTTAAAGCCGAGTCGAGATAATGATTGTGTGTCAAATCGATAACTGAACCTGTATACACGAAAATGACACCACAAAGTACCTGAATGAAAAGTTTAGCGAGAGGTTTGGTGTTGTATGCATCATCTGCTAAACCCATGCCAAAGGCTAAAGTTCCAGATAGTAATAACCCTATAAACTCTTGATTGTGAAACAGTTTGTCTGAAACAAAACTGTAAACAATAAATGAAAAAAGAAATACAATATAAAAACTTACACCACCTAACGAAGGTTTAGATTGATTACTCCATCTTACGACAACATCATTTTTGTTTCTAATTCCTAATGATTGGGAGAAGGTTAATAAAACCTTATTAGCTGATAATGAGAATAATATTCCACCTATAAAAAATGCTATGTATGCTAAAATGTTTTCCAAAACTAAAATTGAGTGGCAAATTTAGAAAATTCTGTTGCAATTTGATCTTTTTCTGAAATAATTGGTGTTTCAACCAACCAATTAATCGCTAGTTCATGATCATTCCATAAGATTGCTCCTTCTGATTCTTTATTATAATAATTTGTGCATTTATATGATAAAATAGATTTATCTTCTAGTGAAACAAAACCGTGAGCAAATCCTGATGGTATCCATAACTGTATACCGTTTTCATCTGATAATTCTATTGAAAAATGTTTTCCGTAAGTAGGTGATTTTTTTCTTATATCAAGAACAACATCCATCACTTTTCCGAAAGGGACACGAACTAATTTTCCTTGAGCATAAGGAGGGTTTTGAAAATGTAAACCTCTTACTACATTTTTTAAAGATTGTGATTCATTTTCTTGAACAAAATCGACAGAAAAACCTAGAAATTCTTCAAATTTTGTTTTGTGAAAGCTCTCAAAAAAATACCCCCTTTCGTCATTGAATTTCTTAGTATGAATGATGACTAATCCTTCAATTTCTGTTGATTCAAATCTCATTTGCGTCTAATCTTTTTTAATATTTTCTGCCAAAAATTTTCGTTTACTTGTTCTTGTTCATCGTAATATCCTGAACCATACCCGTACCCATATCCGTACCCATATCCATATCCATATCCATACCCATATCCATACCCGTACCCATATCCATATCCGTACCCATATCCATATCCACTTCGTTTAGCGTCAATACCATTCAATACAATATTTAAAGACTTAACATGTTGCATTTCTATTATTTCTGCTACTTTATAAGCAGAAATTCTTTTTGAATAATGAGCTTTAAATACATAAATAGGTATATCAGCATTCGCTAATAACTGAATACCATCAGATACTAGACCTACTGGAGGATTATCAATGATAATAATATCGTACAAAGATTTGAGCGTTACTAATATGTTTTGAAATTCTTTACTCAAAATCAATTCAGAGGGATTTGGTGGAATTGGTCCAGCTGTTATAAAGTCTAAGTTGTTGAATTTTGATTTTTGGACAGCATCTTCTAATGAAATTTGATTTACTATCAAATTACTCATACCGTTTTCATTGGTAGAATTAAATCCTAGATGCACTTTTGGTTTACGTAAATCTAAATCTAGTACTATAGTACGCTTTCCTGACATGGATATGATACCTGCTAAGTTTAAGGCAATAAATGTTTTACCCTCCCCAGAGATTGAAGAACTAATTACAATCGTTTTTGCATCTTTATTTATAAATGCCATGTTAGATCTTATATTTCTGAGGGCTTCTGCCAGCATTGATTTTGGAGCGTCTTGAACTACAAGCTGAGAGAATTCCATACTTTGTTTTGTAAGTGGAACACCTCCAAGGATATTAATTGATTGTGGTAAAAGAGATTTTAATTCTTCTAAGTTGTTAATCTCATTAAATGTTAAATATTTAAAAGCTAGGAATGCTAAACCAATAATTAAACCAACACCTATAAAGGATAGATAAATAATTCTATTATTGGGAGAAAAGGGTTCTGTTGGATTTGTCGGTGCGCTTAAGATCCTGTTTTCATTGACATAACCAGCATTTGAAATTGCATAAGTGAATTTTTTTTCTTCATACATTTTATAGTATTTTTCACTTACTTCTATTAAGCTTTCTAATCGTTTGAAACGTTCTTTAATTTTAGGGAAGTTATTTGATTCTCCTTCTAATTTATTTACGTTATCTTGAATAATCTTTATACTATCAGATAGTTCGTTTTTTACTAAACGATAAGAGTTTCGTATTGCACTTAATGTTGATTTTATCTTTTTATTAATCTGTTTAATTTCCCTTGTTTGTTCTGTAAATGTGTAAAGTAATTCTTCTCTTTTTGATAATAATTGCTGTAGTTGTTCTGTGTTTTTATCAATTAGTATATTAAATGTTTCACTATTTAAATCTGGTTTTTTCTTATATAGCTCTACTCGATTGGGTTCATTGTTTATCATTGAAATTTGAACATTTAGATTTCCTAAATCTTCTTTTAATCTTTTGATATCTTTTCTTCTATTTTCTAATGTATTTAAAATGTCGAGTTCCTTACTTTCAGAACTAATCATTTTATTCATTTTCTGATAAAATAAAATGCTATCCTCTGCTTTTTTTATTTCAGCAGTGAGGGAGTCTAATTGTTTATCTATGAATACAACACTATTATCCGCACCTTGTGTACGGATTTCTTCGTCGTAATCAAAAAATGAATTTGTAATAGCTTCAACAATGTCGTGGCAAAAAATAGGGTTATGTCCAGAATATGCAACAGAAATCGTCTTTGCATTGGGATCTAAAGGTGCTACCACTAAACTTGGAATAAGTGATGCTACTAAAGATTGTCTTTTGTTAAATAAAAAGTATACTTTATTTGATGAAATTGTTGTTTTGAATTTATTAAAGTCAGGTGTTTGAATTATAATTTCAAAATGTGGTGTGCTTATTGGAGTATTGATTCTTCCAAATTTCACAAACTTTTTACCACTGAATTGATAATTTAAAGAAATTAAAGAGCCTTCTTCAAATTTGATTGTGATTGGTACATTACATAATGAAGAATCTAGAAGTTTTTGTGGTAAAACTTTAAAAGAACTTTTTCTATATAAGTCTTCAGTTAATATTTTTCCTTCAGAAAAAAGACTTACTCTTAAATCCAATTTTGCTAATGCTTTTTCGAATAGAAATGGAGAACTTAAAAATTGAATTTCAGCAGATATATCATTATTTGCATTTGCATTTGCTACTCCGATTATTTCAGCAGTTTGATCTTTATCTACAATCTGAATTACACTATTTGATTCATAGACAGCTTTTGTGTATCGTAAATAAAAAAAACTGATTACATAGAATAGACCTGTAGACAGCACCGGAAAATACCAATGTCTAACAATGATATTTCGAATGATGTGAGGATAAAATCCTTTATTAACAACAAAACTTTTTGCAGGTGAACTCATTTTGAGAAGATTTTAAAGAAGGTATACGTTGAAATCGCTGTTGTTATGAGGGATAAGTAGGGTGTATATTCTTTCGTGATTTCTAATGGAATATTCACTCTTTCTTCTATAAATATGTAATCATTTGCTTGAACCAACATCTCTCCAAGTTCAAGTTTATCAATCGTTGATAAGTCAATCACATATACTTTTCGTTTGTTATTAACTGTTCTAACTATTCTAATATTATCAGCACTTCCTCTTTCAGGTATACCTCCTGCTAAGGCAATTACTTCCAGTAGTGTTGTTTTAGCATTGTTTAAAGTAATAATTGACGCCTTATTGCCATTTCCTTTGAAAACAACAACTCTTGAATTTGAAATGGTTAATTTAATATAAGGGTCATTAATGTATTTTGAGAATTCTTTAGTGAGTAACTCTTCACATTCTTTAACAGTTAAATCTAATAAAGTGATGTCACCTAATAGGGGTATATACGTTTTTCCATCTTTTCTAACAGTAAAGTCACCTGTACCTAAAGAGTTCTGACTATTTCCTAAAAATAATTTTTCCCCATTATTTGCCATTACACTGAATGTGATTTTATCATCTATTGCAATTTTATAATCAGGATATGGGGCTGCCGGTAAGGTGTCAAATGTAAAGTCACTTCCTTTTGGTATCTTAAAAAGTTTATTTCTTTGTAATGAACATGAATCTAATGAAAATAGAAACAGAACTAACAATATCAGATAACCTATGAATTTCATTTTGTCAATAATTTCGTATATAATTTTTCAATGTCGTTAACCAATCTGGTATAATGGAATTTATCTTTTACAAATTCCCATCCATTTTTTGAGAATAACATTCTTCTATCCTTGTTATTTATTAAATCTAATAATTTTTCGCTGAATTTTTCAATATCATCTTTGGAAACAATGTATCCAGTATTACCATCAGAAACAATATCTCTAATTCCTCCAACATCAGTTGTTACAACAGGAACACCAGATGCTTGAGCTTCTATTAGACTTACAGGTGTGCCTTCATTGTCAGAAGTTAGGCAAATAATGTCCATACCTGGGTTGAAAGAAGCAATATCAAAAACCCAAGAAGTCATATGGATTTTATTTCCAAATTTCTCATTTATATCTTCTGATCTTTTTGTTATTGTGGGCATTAAATCTCCATCTCCAACAATGAAAACACGAATTTTTATTAGGGGATCCTCAGAAAGTATTTTCTCTATTACATCTAGAAAAAAATGATGGTTTTTAATTTTTGTAACTCTTCCAATAATTGCTATTGCAATTTCATCATCTTTAAGTTCAAGATTCTTTCGGGTATTAATTCTTTTTTCCTCTCTGTTAGTGTTGAATTTTATTAAATCAAATCCAAGCGGTATTACATGTGTTTTGTCAAGATCAGCTATTTTATGAATTTGACAGATTTCTTTTTTTTGTGTTTCGCTTATGGTTATTATTGCTGTTGTTTTTTTTGCTAATTTTTTCTCTATCAATTTGATAAGCTTT